>NZ_JBFTIZ010000415.1:0-2904 GCF_056395165.1 Pedobacter sp. 10L46_2 | reverse complement strand
GTATAAAACGCGATCCGCAGGCACCCGGATTTCAACGCTTTATCGTTCGCCCCCCACTGTTAACAGCCACGCAAATGGAATGGGCCAAAGCCAATATAGAATCGCCTGCAGGTTTAATCAAAACGGCATGGAAACGTACAGGTAATCAGCTCACCATGAACATAAACGTACCTCCTAATTGTACGGCTATACTTCAGCTACAGGAAAATGAGACAAAAAATGTAACTGATAAGTCAAACCACATTAAGGACTTAGGTTTAAAGGATGGTTTCAGATCTTTTGAGCTTACATCAGGTAACCATATTATTAAAACAGAGAAAATCTAAACAGATCATTATAAATTAAAAACATGTTACAAAAATTCTTATATCCTCTTTTTGCCATTTGTTTAATAGCCGCTAGTACACATGCACAGCCAGGCAAGAAACTAAGTAGTTCTGCTAAAGCTGATAATATTAGTCCTTTAACCAGACAATATATTTCTCCTGTAAAGATTTTATGGAAAGAAGGCCAGGTTAACAACATTGAGCAATTGTTGAAACCGGGAATTAGTCAGGCCGATCTGGCCAATCGTAACATGGCGATCTTGAAAAATGATGGCTCAGGTAAAAAAGCATCTATATTACTGGATTTTGGTAAAGAACTGCAGGGTGGATTGGAGATTGTAACCGGCATGTGGGGGCCAAAAAATGTTCCCCTTAAAATACGTGTGCGTTATGGTGAATCGGCAAGCGAAGCCATGTCTGACGTTGGTGGTCCAAAGGGTGCAACCAATGATCATGCTATCAGGGATTTTACCACATTGGCTCCCTGGTTGGGCCGAATCCAATTGGCGGAAAGCGGATTTCGCTTTGTGCGCATAGACCTTGAAGAGGAAAATGCAGAACTGCAATTGAAAGAAGTACGTGCAATTTTTACCTATCGTGATATTCCTTATATCGGTTCATTTAAAAGCAATGATGAACGCCTGAACAAAAYTTGGGAAACGGGTGCCTATACAGTACACTTGAACATGCAGGAATATCTTTGGGATGGAATTAAACGTGATAGGCTGGTATGGGTTGGTGATCTTCATCCTGAAATATCTACCGTTAATTCTGTTTTTGGATACAATGAGGTGGTTCCTAAAAGTTTAGATTTATCAAAGGAAACTACTCCTTTACCAGGTTGGATGAATGGGATAAGTACTTATTCTATGTGGTGGATTATTCTTCATTACGATTGGTATATGCAGAACGGAGATTTAAATTACCTGAAACAACAGAAGCAGTATTTAAATGGATTGGTAAAGCAAATAGTAGCAAAAGTTGGTGATGATAATCAGGAAAAACTGGATGGGACGCGTTTTCTGGACTGGCCATCAAGCGAAAATCCTAAGGGAATTCATGCAGGCTTGCAGGCCATGACGGTTTGGTCATTGGCTACGGCATCCAAAATAAGTAACCTTGTAGGCGATAAAGAAACCGCTGATTTATGCAACAAAACGGTGGCCAGGATGCGCAAATATATACCCGATCCTAATGGTTCAAAACAAGCGGCAGCTTTGCTTGCCATTACTGGTTTAATGCCTGCAGAGAAAGCCAATAAAGATGTACTTTCAGTTGGTGGTGCAGCAAATTTCTCTACTTTTTATGGCTACTATATGCTCGAGGCAAAAGCTAAAGCAGGGGACCATCAAGGTGCTATTGATGTAATCCGTCAGTACTGGGGTGCAATGYTCGACTTAGGAGCCAC
Source organism: Pedobacter sp. 10L46_2 (assembly GCF_056395165.1). Classification (NCBI taxonomy): domain Bacteria; kingdom Pseudomonadati; phylum Bacteroidota; class Sphingobacteriia; order Sphingobacteriales; family Sphingobacteriaceae; genus Pedobacter; species Pedobacter sp. 10L46_2. Next base: position 1,170 of record NZ_JBFTIZ010000415.1, on the reverse strand, counting down.
CACTTTCTGGGAAGATTTTAATATGGACTGGATAGCGAATGCTTCCCGCATAGATGAGTTAGTACCAGAAGGTAAAAAAGACGTACATGGCGATTATGGAGCATACTGTTATGTAGGTTTCAGACATAGCTTATGCCATGGATGGGCCTCGGGGCCAACAGCATGGTTAACTGAACATGTTTTAGGTGTTAAAGTAGTGGAAGCGGGTTGTAAAGCAATTAAAATAGAACCGCATTTAGGTGATTTAAAGTTTGTAGAAGGTACATACCCTACACCTTATGGTGTTTTAAAAATTAAACATACTAAACTGGCTAACGGTAAAATTAAAACGGATATAAATGCCCCTAAAGGAGTAAGGATAATTCAATAGAATTATCCTTGTTAAAATTAATGCACTCATCATCAGTTGTTTGTGTTAATTTTTAAAATTCTTTTGGTAAAAAATGGAATAGTCCCGCACTTGTGCTTATAAATCAATTATAGGCGATAAAAATGGATTATTCTTTATATACTATTGAGGACTTTCTAACCGACGAAAGTTTTGTTAAATATTGTTTGCGCGATAACCATCAGGATATTGCATTCTGGGAAAACATCCTTATCCGGTACCCGGAACTTTCGACAAAAATACACCAGGCCGAATCGCTTTTCTTTTTACTTTCTGTAAAAATTGATCCTCAGGAAAAGGAGCAGGAATTATCCAAACTTAAATCTTCTATTGAACACTTACAGACATTAGAGTCTGAACAGATACCTGCGAAAACGATTCGTTTAAAAAGCCGGACGCTTTGGTTCTCATCGGCAGCAGCAATTTTAATTGCTATAGGCGCCTATGCACTGTTGAATAGGAAGGATTATAGCACAACCATTCCTGTCTACAATGAACTTAGCACCAAAGCCACTATAAAAACAGGATATAACGAACGTAAATCTATAAGGCTGTCAGATGGAAGTACTGTGTTGATGAATAGCTTAACAACACTAAAGATAGACGACAATTACAACGAAAATAACCGGGTTTTATGGATGGATGGAGAGGCTCATTTTAGCGTTGCTAAAAATAAAGACAAACCTTTCATTGTAGTTTCAGGCAAAACAGCCACCACAGCCCTGGGCACCTCTTTTAAAATCAACAATTACAAAATGCATACTTCTACCTCTGTAATGCTC
>NZ_JBFTIZ010000414.1:0-4497 GCF_056395165.1 Pedobacter sp. 10L46_2 | reverse complement strand
ATTGGTGGCAGCCCCAATCCATTGGGTTATAGAAAAGAGGTGTTTACTACCAGCACAATTATTCAGAATGAACAAACATTATCCTATGTAAAGGCACTTAATTCGAGACAAAATATTRCTGTTTTAATTGGAAATAGTATTCAGAGTACCGATGTTAAAGTAGCTCAGGAAGTAGGGCAGGGTTTCCCAAATAATTTCTTTCAGCAAATCTCTGCTGCTTCTGTAAGAACAGCAGATCAGAGAAGGTCGAAGTCTACACTTGCTTCATTTTTTGGTAGGCTGAACTACAGTCTCGATAACAAATATTTTCTTGAAGGCGTAATCAGAGCTGATGGTTCATCTAAATTTGGTGCCAATAATCGCTGGGGATTCTTTCCAGGTATAGGCGCTTCATGGAGGATCAAACAGGAAGCCTTTCTACAAAATTCAGAAACTATATCTGAATTCAAGCTTAGGCTAAGTGCCGGTTCTGCCGGGAATCAAAATGGTATTAATGACTATGCCGCATTGGGTTTATGGTCTGGCTCGGCGGCGTATCCTGATAACCTGACAAGCGGACCTAAACCTGGCGTAGCACCTGCTCAATTAAAAAATCCTGACTTGAAATGGGAAAAAACCACTACCTACAACGCAGGAATTGATTTGGGTTTATTTAAGGATAGGTTGTTTCTGAATTTTGATGCTTACTACAAATACACCACAGATGCTTTGCTTTATTTGCCTGTGCCACAGTCAACAGGGTATTCAAGCACATTAGCTAATGCCGGTGAAGTAAGTAATAAGGGAATTGAGCTGGCAATAACCGGAACAATTATTAAATCTAAGGACTTTGAATGGTCAGCAAATTTTAACATTTCAAGAAATGTAAACCGCGCGGAGAAACTGGTTAGCCCCATCACCTTTGAAGCCAGAGAGTATAGAAGAACACAGGAAGGGGCTGCACTAGGAAGTTTCTGGTTATACAAACAGCTATATGTTGACCCTACAACCGGAGATGCTATATTTCAACATGCCGATGGAACCACAGGAACTACTGTGACCACGGCAGATCGTCAGCTGATGGGTAATCTCATTCCTGATTTCTTTGGAGGTTTTTCTAATAATATCAGCTATAAAGGATTTGATTTTAACGTATTGTTTACTTACCAATATGGCAATAAAGTATTCAATTTTAACAAATACATTTTGGAAGGTGGGGGCACAAGAGATGCCTCCAGATCGATTTTAAAGAGCCAACTGAACAGGTGGCAAAAAGAAGGAGATATAACCAATACTCCTCGAGTTACCAGTGTGGGTAATAATTACAACATCGAACAGAACAGCAGATATCTGGAGGATGGATCTTTTATCAGACTTAAAGCTGCCTCTTTAGGTTATACTTTGCCTGCATCAGTAACTTCTAAAGTAAGGTTGGGCAAAGTAAGGCTGTATGTTTTGGGAACTAATCTTTGGCTTAAAACAAAATATTCAGGTGCTGATCCGGAAAGTTCGGGTAGTGCAGGTCAGAATCTCGACGGTTTGGATACAGCCACACCACCACAACCAAGAGGAATTCAGTTTGGAGCCAACATTTCATTTTAATACTAGAATCATGAATACTAAAAATAAAACACTCCTATTTTTATTGCTGATCAGTTCATCACTGTTCTCCTGCAAAAAATATTTAGAAGTTTCACCATACGATACCATACCCGATGAAACTACGATCTACGATAGATCATCAGCAGAAGCTGCAGTAAGAGGCGCTTACCGCGGATTGGCAAGTCTTAATTATGGAAGTGCTTTCCAGAATACAATACTTCAATCGGGTGGAGACATTAAATCACTAAACAATGCCCAAACGGATTTGAATGTAATCAATTATGATCTGCGGTCAGATATTGCATTCTTATCTACCTACTGGGGGAACTTCTACAACACCATTAACCGCACCAATCATATTATTGAAAAGGTGCCTCTGGTAACAGATAATAAGCTTGGTAATGATCTTAAAAATCAGCTGTTAGGTGAGGCTTATGCCATTAGGGCCTTATCTTATTTTGATCTTGCCCGGGTGTTTGGCAATGTGCAGATATTTTTAACACCAACTAATGTGGTGGCTGATAAACTAGGCGTTAAGCAAAGTACACAGGCGGAAGTGTTTGCTCAGGTACTCGAAGATTTAAACAAGGCAGAACCCTTGCTGCCTACTACTATTGTGAGGAACAGGATAACCAGGTCTACAGCAATTGCATTGAGAGCCAGACTTTATCTATATCAGAAAAAATATACTGAGGCCGAAGCCGATATCAATACTGTTTTGGCAAATCCCGGGTATAAATTGATTAAACCTTTTAATCTTGCTGCGGGAACATCAGAGTCTGTATTAGAACTTTCTTACAGTGTAAATGATGTTAATGCGGGTTACGCTCAATGGAATACCAGTAACAGGGCACTTGAACCAAAAGCAGTAATTCACAATCTTTTGAATGATCCTGCTATTGGTGGTGATCGTAAAATCCTTTCTGTGAAAAATGCTGCAGGACAATTTATTGGTGGTATTTATCCCACTAACACTTCTGCTGGATACATTATCAGAACGGCAGAATTATTTCTTAACAGGGCCGAAGCACGTGTACTTAAAACGGTACCTGATTTAAGCGGTGCAATTGCAGATATAAATGCGGTAAGGGTTAGGTCGAGCGTGCCTGAAATAAGCGCAAGTCTGAATAAGGATGAAGTATTGTTAGCTATAGAAAATGAGAGGCGTGTAGAGTTTGCCCTGGAACCTTTCAGGTGGTTTGATTTGGTCAGAACAGGTAGAGCCCCTGCAGTCCTGAACCTGAACGATCCTAATAAATACATTTTTCCAATACCGGCAGGACACAAACAATGAATCACGGGAGTGGAAACCCTGGGAAAAGAATTTGTTCCGGTTCTTCTTTATCTTTCTCGTGATACAGATTATTCCTATAGACTGGAAGTTCTACAAAGAGCTATTCTCTATCAATTGGCTTCACCTCCATTTTCACGATCTGTTTAAGTTAACTAAGTACCAACCTCAGTTTTTTTCTGACAATCAAATTGCTGAATGGGGTATTGGAGGTTTTGCAAACTGGGTAGTATTTATCGGTATTGCAGCCGTAGGTGCTGTCATTTGGGGTAAAGCAGATGCCCAAAGAAAGGAATATACCAAGTTATATTACTGGTTAAGGGTATTGGTGAGATATCGCCTTGCGTTTGTACTGGTTACTTATGGCTTTATTAAATTTTTTCCGTTGCAGATGCCATATCCTTCGTTAAGTAATCTGCTGACTAATTATGGAGATTATTTTGCCTGGAAAATATATTTCCAAACGGTAGGCATAGCACCTAAGTACGAATCTTTTTTAGGTTTTGTTGAAATACTTGCTGCCTTCTTGCTTTTTAACAGGAAGACAGTCACGTTTGGTGTAGGACTAATATTCGGTTTTTTAGGGAATGTAGCGGTAGCAAATGGATTTTATGATATAGGTGAGCAAGCGCTAAGTACTTTTATTGTGCTCTTAGCAACTTTCTTATTTGTATACGATATCCCCAGATTATATGATCTGCTCATTAAAGAAACACCGGCTTATGCCAATAAATTTATTCCAAAATTTACGGATAGTCGTTTAAGAAATGCGCGGAAAGGATTAAAAATAGCATTTCTGGCCTTTGTTGTACTCTTTGCATATAAGGCTTATGATAATTACACAAATGATCCTTATAAAATACCTCATACACCAGGTTTAAGTAAAGCATTTGGGTATTATAATGTAAAGGAGTTTGTATTAAATAAAGATACTATACCATACTCCAAAACTGATCCGAACAGATGGCAGGATGTGGTTTTCGAAAAATGGTCGACACTAACGATTAAAGTGAATCGCCCCGTTAAAATAGACTTGTCGAGCGGCGAAGAAGTTCATGAAAAAGATATTGATAGAAACTATGAACTGGCAGGATATGCCGGTCGCCACTATTTCTACTATGATGCCGATACTGTAAACCATACGCTTTCATTACAGAATAAGAATAAAAATCAACGGAATGAAAAGCTTCAGCTCAAGTATGAGCGGCCAAATGATTCCACAATAGTACTGTCGGGTATTAACGAAAACAGAGATTCGATACATGTGGTTCTTGCCAAAATAAATAAGAAGTATATGATGTTCGAGGGTCGCCGTAAACCTGTAAAAATCTAGTTGTCACTTAAAAGAAATTAAAATGTCCACATTAGAGATAAACCTGGATGCTCCTGCAGAAACAGCAGCAGCAGACAAACAAGAGCAGGAAGTAGTTAAAGAATCGCCTAAAACCGGCAAATGGAAGAACTATCAGAAAATAGCATTTCGGATAGGCTTTTTGTATATGCTTTTTTTGTGTATTCCCACTTATCCAAAGTTTTATGAAGAGCTTTTCGCTTTAAAGTTTTCGAAGATCACTTATCATGATTTTCAAGCCATAGTAGCGTTCTGGCCCCCACAGATTGTAACC
>NZ_JBFTIZ010000413.1:0-2974 GCF_056395165.1 Pedobacter sp. 10L46_2 | reverse complement strand
AGCTGATGCCGATTTATGATAGGCAACAGCATCCTCCGACTCCTGTCCATAAAAAAATGGCGTATCCATTGGACCAGGAGCAACCGCAGTAACTGAAATCCCCCTATCTCCAAACTCTTTTGCTGCCGCACGGGTAAAATCCTCAACAGGTGCCTTTGCACCAGCATATGTCGAGTAATAACCCGTAAATGCAGCCAGTAATGAAGTCACTATAGTACAGATCTTACCATTATCGTTCAATTGTTTTCCAGCTTCCTGTAAAAAGAAATAAGCCTGTTTTGAATTGATGTCGAACATGCTATCGTACTCTGCTTCGGTTGTGTCTAAAAATGGTTTTTTCAGCACTTTACCCACCGTATTGATCGCAATATCAATACCACTAAATTTGGCTTTTGCTTCCGCAAACAGCTTTACCACATTTTCCACCCTGGTTAAATCGGCCTGGGTAAGGTAAGCCTCGCCACCAGCTGAGATAATATCGGCCAAGGTCTTCTCTGCATCAACTCTTGTTGACTCACTATTGTAATGGATCACTACCTTCGCTCCTTTTGCCGCTACATTTCTGCTAATTAAGCCACCCAGGTTTTTTGCACCTCCTGCGATCAGCACTACTTTACCTTTTAAATCGTTCCTGCTCATAATAAATTTTTTAAGATTATTGATAGTATAAAATTCAGCTATCGCCCTTTAAATAACATGGTGAACTTTTCGGAGCTTTCAGGTATTCGCTATTTTTTATGCAGTTTTCTAAACGCCCCAGGTGTTTGTCCGGTAAATTTTCTGAAGAATTTTGAAAAATTGGAGGGATCATACGTCAATCTCTTCGCAATGTCTGCAATAGAACGGTCCGTATGGAGCATCATTTCTTTTGCCTGTTCTACGATTTTCAAATCATAGAAATAACAGGGATGGTGACCCATTGTTTGCTGAATGGTATCGGTCAGGTGGGTATGAGAAACACATAAGGCGCTTGCGATTTCGTTCAAGGTCAACATTTCAGTGGCCTCACCGCTGACAATTTCAGCTAGATGAAGGTCTAAAAAATCAAAATAGGTCCTGGTAATTTCATCCCCACGTTTCATTGGCTTATTTGCGTTTAACATAAATAGGAAATTGCAAAGATTATCATAATTTAAGGTTTTCGCATGGTGAACTTTTCGGTATCGCTTTTTACTCAATTTACAAATCAGGTGGCATTAAAAAAGACAGCTATCTAAATTGGGATGTTCAACAGTCTTAATTTCCCCCTTGTCGTTTCTGCATTAATTTCCTGTAGAAATTTCAGGAGGCTACCTTAGGGTTGTCAGTGGGCATGGTTTATTTTGAATAAAAAAAATCATGAAAAAACTTGACCTGGCAAAAAAATACAAGCCCTACTATACCGCAAAGTTATCCAATCGGTATTTTAAGCAGTATACTTCAAGGTATACTGTTTTACCGGAGAGAACTATCAAAAACCGGCCAAAGTATGCCCGAAGTATACTTCCATCCCCGTTTGCAATGCAATAAGAGGGGTTCAACCAGACCTTGTAGACAAAATGGGTTCTGCTTATTGGTTTATCCATGCCTTTCTCAACGAAAGTTGACCACTGGAGGGGTTATTCATTTCAAAAACAGTTTTTGCGGCTTCATCATAATCGAGTCCTACCTTCATCAAACTCTCTTTTAAAGAAATTGTTTGTCCCTCTTCGACATAATCTTTAAAAAACTGACGAATCTCGGGGAATGTAAATGCAGTAATTACATTAAACAAGTCTTCGTCTTTAAAAGCTTTTTCAGGACCATATTTTTTAACCAGCTTTTGCATTAATTCCTGTGTACCAAGCTTTCCATTGGAAAGTTCTCTTAAGCGAATGTCAAGGCATAAACCTATCAAGGCACCTTTTTGGTAAAAATTCATATACTGATCCTGCCTTTTGATCGCATTAGTGCTCATCACAGTCATAGACAAGTTATTATCGAATCCTTCCATACCCTTGATTTTGGCTTCGATCTTTTTAGCAAACTGCTGAAGGCTGATCATCCGTTGTTTTATGGGCATATGCATGGTCGCATATTCAGTCATACCTTCATAAAGCCAGAGGTGCCTTGACAATACAGGGTTAAGAAAATTAAAATCCTGTACTTCCTTAGAATGGATATTGAGTGGCGTCAGAATATGAAAAAACTCATGAGAAGCAACATCAATTAATGCCTCGGGAAGCTGGTCTAAAGTTTCCGAACCGTACAGGCATACAGTGGAATTGCTGTGTTCAAGGCCATCAGCCATCAGTCCCCTTGGGATTTTTTCATGATAGATCAGAAATGCATACTCATTAACAGGCAATCTCCCGCCAAGGTATGCCTGCTGACTCCTTAAAATCGTGTCCAATCTGGAGGCTAAGGTTTTTGAATAAGATTGATGCGACTGCGAATAAAAGGAAACCAGGACTTTCGCATTCCCCACTGTGATCCAGGTGGTGTCTGGTACGCAATACATGACAGGTGCATCGACCAGATGACGGTAATCTTTTGCTGAAACCACATCTATAGTATCGTTCTGATGGGTGTATTCCAAGGCAGATGAGGGATAGAATTCCCGGTTTTTCTTTACCGTCACCTTGTAGCCTTTATTTCTAACTTTTTCAAAGTAACCGACGAGCGCATTATAGTTTAGGATAAAAAGTTTGTCTTTTTTAAAGGTACTTTCGGCAGATTTTGCTCCCGGAGTATTTTGCGGCAGATCCTCCCAACCGCTGGATACTTCATAGGTTATTCTAGCAGTATTCTTCAAGTCAGGCACGATCCAGGTATTCGTATCTAATCTTTTAACGGTGATTGGCTCTCCCTTCTTATTAAATGCCTTAAATGCGGAAACGTATTGACCAAAGTTCATCGCGTCATAGTAGCCCGGAATTAGCTTAGGCATTACAAATTTAGCTTCTCGCTGATTGGTTTTGGGTGGTACAAGGGAAACCTGCACCCTATTATCTCG
>NZ_JBFTIZ010000412.1:0-2983 GCF_056395165.1 Pedobacter sp. 10L46_2 | reverse complement strand
GTTACAGGCGGCTGGGGAAATCTTGGTGGTGGAGTTACAAACCTGATTATGCCACTTATTGCAGCTGGTTTTGCAGGCCTGGGCTTTGTAAGTCAGGCCAACTCATGGAGGGTTGCTATGATCGTTCCGGGGGTAATTCTATTAGTTATGGCTTTTATTTACTACAAGTACACAAAAGATACGCCTGCCGGAAACTTTAATGATTTACAGGTCATTAAAGTCAAAAAAACTCAAAAAGGCTCTTTTATGGCCGCATTAAAAGATTACAGAACATGGGTGCTGGCATTAGCTTACGCTGCATGCTTTGGAATAGAGATAACCGTTGATAATGTTGCTGCAACATTTTTCACAGATCAGTTCGGTGCATCAATGATTATGGCCGGTGCCATGGCGAGCATATTTGGTGGCATGAACATTTTTGCAAGGGCACTCGGTGGCTTTGTTAGTGATAAAGTTGGAAAATCTTATGGCCTTAGAGGAAAAGGAATACTACTAGGGGCATTGTTAGTTTTGGAAGGAATTGGGATTAGCTTATTTGCCCAATCACAAACTCTTGGTTTAGCTATAGCAGCAATGCTTTTGTTTGCACTATTTCTAAAAATGGCCAATGGTGGCACTTATGGCATTGTCCCTTTCATCAATAAAGATGCAATTGGCTCTGTAAGTGGTATTGTTGGTGCAGGCGGAAATATAGGTGCAATGCTGGTAGGCTTTCTTTTTAAATCAGAGCACCTCACCTACGCTGACGCTTTTCACTACATAGGAATTGGGGTAGCAGTAATTGGTCTGCTGGTATTTATTACCCGATTTCAATTAAAAAGATCCGAAAATACGGAAACAGTAAAACAAGAGTTTCAACAGGCTTAATTCTACCTAACAGAAAACATGTATGTCTGGAGATAAAAACAAAGTTTTTAAAAGTACATGCTGCTATTGTGGTGTTGGCTGTGGCGTAAACGTTACTTTAGAAAAAAACAAGACCATTACAGTACAGGGCGACAAAGATCATCCGGTAAACCATGGCATGCTTTGCAGTAAGGGACTTAACCTCCAGTACACAGTAAACGATAAAAGCGATCGTCTCCTTTATCCTCAAATGAGGTATAATAAAAATATGCCCTTACAAAGGGTAAGCTGGGAAGATGCACTGAATCGGACAGCAGCTGTTTTTAAGACTTTTATTGATAAATATGGCCCCGATTCTGTTGCTTTTTATGCGTCTGGGCAATGCCTCACCGAAGAATACTATGTTATCAATAAATTAATTAAAGGTTTTATAGGCAGTAACAATATCGACACCAATTCTCGTCTTTGCATGAGCAGTGCTGTTACTGCTTATAAAATGGCTTTAGGTGAAGATAGTGTTCCGGTGTGCTATGACGATATTGAACTTGCCGACTGCTTTTTCGTTACCGGTGCTAATCCCGCATGGTGCCACCCAATACTTTGGCGTAGAGTTGAAGCCCATAAAGCCGCAAATCCAAACATTAAAATTATTGTAGCAGACCCAAGAGTGACAGACTCTTGCGGTCTTGCCGATCTTCACTTGCAAATCAATCCTGGAACCGATGTAACACTGAACCATGCAATAGGCCGGGCACTTATTGAAACAGGCAATGTAGACAGTAATTTTATAAGCAATCACACAGAAGGCTTTTCCGATTACAAACGGAAGGTATTTGAAAGGACTTTAGAAGAATCAGCCAAAATCTGCGGCGTCACGGAATCTGAGATACAACTTGCGGCAACATATATAGGCGATGCCAAAGGCTTTTTAACGATGTGGACAATGGGACTTAATCAAAGTTCAATTGGTGTTAACAAGAATCTGAGTCTAATTAACCTGAATCTTATTACAGGCCACATTGGAAAGCCGGGTTCTGGCCCCTTTTCACTTACCGGACAACCAAATGCAATGGGTGGTCGCGAAGTAGGTGGACTTGCAAATCTTCTTCCTGCGCATCGCGACCTATCAAATGAACTACATCGTCAGGAAGTGCAAAAATTCTGGGGAGGAACAACAATTTCCGGCAAAACAGGGCTTACCGCTACAGAAATGTTTGAGGCCCTGCATGATGGCCGGCTTAAAGCAATCTGGATACTTTGCACAAACCCATTAACAAGTTTACCCAATGCACGGTTTGCCGAAGAAGCTTTAAAAAGAGCAAAATTTGTTGTGATACAGGAAATTACTGATAAGGCAGAGACGCTTGCTTATGCTGATGTTATTTTACCTGCAGCAGCCTGGACAGAAAAAGAAGGCACCATGACCAATTCCGAAAGAAGGATAAGTCACCTGAATAAGGTTATCGATGCACCCGGAGAAGCACTTCCTGATGCAGAAATCATCTGCCGTTTTGCAAAAAAAATGGGCTATAATGGGTTTGAGTACAACAGCATGGAGGATATATACAAAGAACATGCAAAACTCACCTATAGAACCAGCATTAATATACATGGGCTCGACTATAAACAAATCGACAAGAGCAATACCCTGCAATGGCCATTCAACAAAAGAACCGAGAGTGGCACAAAACGTCTGTTTACAAATCATTCATTTCATACAAGATCCAAGAAAGCGATTATACACAGCCCCTCCGATCAGCTGAACAGCGAACTTCCTGACGAAGATTTTCCATTTATCCTAACCACAGGCAGAGTTCGTGATCACTGGCATACCATGTCTAAAACTGGCAAAGTGAGCAAGCTTAAACAGCATATTAAAGATGCTTTTATGGAAATCAATCCAACAGATGCAGAATTCTTATCTATAGAAGATAATCAGGTTATAGTTGTACGATCCAGACGTGGTGAAGTGCAGGTTAAGGCAAAGCTGTCTGCCTCCATAAAACAAGGCGTAGTATTTCTCCCTATGCATTGGGGAAAAATATTGGGCAGCGATTTAAACAGAGCCAACAACGTTACCAGTACTATACTAGACCCCCTATCTAAAGAACCTGATTTTAAATATTGTGCTGTAAAT
>NZ_JBFTIZ010000411.1:0-2997 GCF_056395165.1 Pedobacter sp. 10L46_2 | reverse complement strand
GAGGTATATAGTCCATAGGTACCATATCCGCTATTTTCTCATAAGCCCAATAGCCTTCGTATAAAAAGGATCTCGAATCTTGAATACCCCCGTTCTCATAGAATCGAACTGGTCCGTTCATTAAATTGGCTACAGAGATTTCATAGCTTGGCAAATCCAATGGTCGGAAAATCCAAAATCCGGTTTTTGAATAAGCTAAGGATTCTTTTTCCTTTGTGTATATCACACAAAGCGCGTCAGTATAGTCAAGTAGCTTTAAATTCTGATTGTAATAATGAACCAGCGTGTCTGGAAGCACTTCTGTACGGTCAAGTTTATCAAGATATTTAGGCATATCTTGCTGCTTTTGCCAAAAATTAACTTGTGCCGTGTCTATTTTAGCCGCGGTTTTAAAGATACCAGTCTTTGGTGGAATGGTTCTCAGTTTGGCTAATTTCTCATTTATTACCTTATCTGGGTAACGGTTAGGATTAGGAACTTTAATCATTTTGTTAATGATGAAGCCTTCTTCTTTAGTTTTGTTTTGATAGAGGGATTTAAAAAAGTGTTGGGAAGAGCCATAATATGCAATTTCGCGATTTATGGTATATTTTTTTCTTCTTGCTGATGAAGCCCTTAGTTCCTCAAAAAATGGATGCCCCGAGTAATAAATTATGCGTGTTCTGGAGTTGTACTCAAAATTATCAAGCATATATTTTAAGCGATATCCTAAWGCTTTATTTTCAACTATTAAAAACTCATCTGTTTTTACCGTAAGTAAGCTTTTGCTGACATCATAATCTATATTAAGGACCTGAGGATTTAGTATTTTACACTGGGCAGCATTTGGCGATTTACCAATAAAGAACTCTTTAAACTGCTCAATATATTTGGCCCTGTTAGGATCTGCACGAATTACTACTTCATTTAACTGAACTGTATTCTCTTTAAGGGTTAGTTCTACCTCTACTGATTTATCGGAAATGACAACATTTTTGGAATAGGGCAGGTACCCTACCATTTGAACAAGGATATCGTAATTCCCTGGTTGCAGGTTGTTTATTTTAAAGCGGCCATTGTTATCGGCTGCCGTAGCTATTTTATAGCCACTAATGTAAACACCTGCACCAGGTAAAGTTTCTTTCTGATCTCTGACAACACCACTAATTGAATATGAATTTTGTGCATAAACAGTAATAGAAAAACATATTAGGGAAATGGCTAATGACAGTCGACGGATCATAATTATAAACTAACGGGTTATTCTTCTAATCCCATTTTCTGCATAACGATATCGCTAACGCCTGTTGATGAATACCCACCATCATGGAACAGGTTCTGCATGGTAACCATGCGGGTTAAGTCAGAGAAAAGAGTAATACAGTAATCTGCGCATGATTCAGCATCGGCATTGCCCAATGGAGCTATGGCATTTGCATAATCGTAGAAGTCGCCAAAGCCTTTAATTCCTGCTCCGGCAGTGGTTTTAGTTGGCGATTGAGAAACTGTATTGATGCGAACTTTCTTCTCCAGGCCGTAATGATAGCCAAAACTGCGGGCAATTGATTCAAGCATTGCTTTAATGTCTGCCATATCTGTATAGAACGGATAGGTTCGCTGAGCTGCCATATAGGTTAAAGCTACAACACTGCCACCTTCATTTATTGCATCAAGTTTTTTGGCTACAGCAAGCATTTTGTGAAATGAAAGTGCAGAAACATCTATGCCTTTTTGATAATAATCGTAGTTTAGCTCTGTGTAAGGAATTTTTTTACGAATGTTTACACTCATGCCAATTGAATGGAGCACAAAGTCTATTTTACCACCTAATATTTCTTGTGATTGGGTAAACAGATTTGTAAGTTCATCTACATTGGTCGCATCAGCAGGAACGATCTGAGAACCTGTTTTTTCTGCCAAAGCATTAATCTCACCCATTCTCATGGCAATAGGAGCATTGGTTAAAACAAATTCAGCACCTTCTTCATGTGCTTTTTCCGCAACTTTCCATGCTATTGAATTTTGATCTAATGCTCCTGTAATGACACCACGTTTACCTTTTAGTAAGTTATACATATCTTTTTATTTTGGTTCTTCTTATGATTTATCGAAAGTAATAAAAATCTAAAAGATATGTGTGGCGGTTATTGTTAAAGATTAGTTAAAACCAAGCAGCTCCTGAGCATTTTTTAGGGCCGATGCACCAGGGTCTTTACCACTAAGCATTTCAGCAATTGCCCTTATTCTATCTTCAGGCTTTAATTTTCTAATCCCTGTTGTGGTACGCTCAGTCTCTTCATTTTTATAAACAAAATAATGAGCATCACCTTTTGCTGCAATTTGAGGTAGGTGAGTAATGCATATTACCTGCATATTCTGTTCCAGATCTCCAATTACATTACCTACCCGAACGGCTGTCTCTCCTGAAATACCTGTATCGATTTCGTCAAATATTAAGGTAGGTAGTGAGGTGTGCTTGGCCATGATGGACTTAATAGCCAGCATCAGTCTGGACAGCTCTCCTCCGGAGGCAACTTTACCCACAGGAGCAGGCGCCTGCCCGCTATTGGCAGAGAATAGTAAGGTGATATTGTCTTTTCCGTCCTTATTCAATTCAGGAAGTACATTCTGTTCAATTTTAATTTTAGCATTGGGCATGCCAACCTGACTAAGCACCTTAGCTACCTGATCTTCTGTATTGGTTATAGATTTGCTTCTGTTTGCCGATAGTTCGGTCGCTTTGCGTTCCAGATCTTCCTTCATCAAGGCTATTTCTTTTGTAAGTCGTTCAATCTCTTCATCTCCGCTTAATAGCTCACTTAGATTTTGGGATAATTGCGCTTCAATAGCCTGCAATTCTTCAATAGTATTTACCCTGTGTTTTTGCTGGAGATTATAAATGATGTCTAACCGTGCGTTAATTTCCTCAATTCTGGAAGGGTTAAAAATAATTCCTTCTTCAAATGCTACAGTTTCCTGAGCAATGTCTTTAATTTCTATAAGTGAAGACCTTAGGCG
>NZ_JBFTIZ010000410.1:0-3008 GCF_056395165.1 Pedobacter sp. 10L46_2 | reverse complement strand
GAATGGGTTGGGTTCTCTTATTTTGAAGTTTGGGAAAACAGCTCCTTTGTGTCTAACTCTGGTTTAATTGTAGCTCCCAAATTCAGAAATGCTGGTGTGGCTAAGGCAATTAAGGAAAGGATATTTAAAATTTCAAGAAGAATATATCCAGAGGCCAAGATATTTAGCATTACATCTGGAGCGGCAATTATGAAAATGAATTATCAACTGGGTTTTGAACCGGTAACATTTGACCAAATTACGCATGATGAACATTTTTGGGAGGGCTGTAAAAGCTGTATTAATTACAATGTTCTTGAGGGTAAAAAAAGATGCAATTGCTTATGTACAGCTATGTTATTTGATCCTCACAAAGAAAGTTTTAGCAGTTATGCTTTAACACAAGCCACTGAAAAGTGTGAGATGACTCTTGATTGTATTGCCTGTCCAAAATTAAGCCTTGCCGCAGGAGCAGAAGGCACTAATGCTATTTGCAGCGCTTTAACAGATATTTTATGGTTTTCTGAATATATATATCCAATTGAATCAGACCTTCCAGATCCAGTTAAAATGACCGTTACAAATGTAAATATGGACGGTGGACAAAACTGCAGCTCAAAAGAGTGTCGGTTCACCGTTGAAATTGTTTACGATCATAATTATACTGAAAAGGAGATTTTAAATACAATTAGAAATCATACAAGATGTAAATTTACAGTAAGGCAGGATGTTTTTAATGTTTCTATTATAGACGATTCCGTCTACGAACAGCAACTTGTCTTGAATAATTGCTAATATTGTTGAAATTATCAGCGATGCAAAACACCGTTTTAATAATAGACGACGAGAAAAAGATCTGCAGCCTGCTGGCGCGCATCATTGAATTGGAAGGCTTCAAGGTTTTTCAGGCAAATACAGGCAAAGAAGGCCTGAAAATTCTAGCTGCCCAGGATGTATATGTAGTAATTAGTGATGTAAAACTTCCGGATATTAATGGAGTTGAACTCGTAAAAGAGATCAAGAAAATAAAACCTTATACCGAGGTGATCAATCTGACTGCTTTTGGTACAATACAAGATGGTGTAATGGCAATGCGCAATGGCGCTTTTGATTATATTACTAAGGGGGATGATAATGACAAAATCATCCCCCTTGTTTATAAAGCATTAGATAAAGCCAAACTCCAGTTTAGGATTAGTGAACTGGAAAATAAAGTAGCCAGAAAATATGATTTTACGGGCATACTTGGTCAGTCTAAGGCTATTAAAGAAGCGATAGCGCTATCTGAAAAGGTTGCCGGTACAGATACTACTGTTCTTTTACTTGGCGAGACGGGTACGGGGAAAGAGGTGTTCGCACAAGCGATACATTACGAAAGTTTAAGGAAAATGAAGCCTTTCGTTGCCGTAAACTGTAGCGGATTTAATCATGAACTTTTAGAAAGTGAATTGTTTGGGCATAAAGAAGGTGCATTTACTGGAGCAGTAAGAGATAAAAAAGGTTTGCTGGAAGAAGCAAATGAAGGAACTTTGTTTCTGGATGAGATTGGAGAGATGAACCTGGATTTGCAAGCAAAATTGCTTCGCGTATTGGAAAATCAAACCTTTATAAAGGTAGGAGATACCCAAACAAGTAAAGTGAATGTCCGCATTATTGCTGCCACCAACAGAGACTTAAAAACGGAAGCAGAAAGTGGGAAGTTCAGATTAGATCTTTATTACCGCCTTTCCGTATTTTCTATTGAACTTCCACCTTTATCTCAACGGAAATCAGATATTTTACTAATCGCCAAACATTATTTAAAAGAATTTGCGAATAAAGTAAACAAGCAGGAGCTTTTAATGGGGGATGATTTTGCTGAACTACTCCTTAAGCACAACTGGAAGGGGAACATCAGAGAGCTAAAAAACGTAATTGAGCGTGTCGTTATTCTTGCCGACGGGAACTCAGTTACAGCGAATCTGCTACCTTATGAGTTTCACGCTTTAGAGCAACAGGTAGGGGAGACAGATCCAATGAAAATGGAGCAGGTTGAGAAACAGCATATTCTTAAAGTACTAACATATACCAAAGGAAATAAGACAGAGACTGCCCGCTTATTGGGGATAGGACTTACTACATTATATCGAAAAATTGAAGAATATAAAATTTAGAAACTCCCAGTTCTTCAAAATGAAATTAATCATACCATTTTGATATGGTAAATTTTATTCATTCAAGACCTGAAAAATATTTTATCGCTTATTTAAGCTAATTAACTGCATTTTTTTGATGATTTATGACTGGGGCATTCCTTTTGAATTGCCGTGTTCAACATTTAATCATAAACATCATCAATATGAACAAATTATATGACCAGGCGGTTGAACTACTGGAAAAACTAATTAAAATCCCTTCATTTAGTACAGAGGAAAAGCTAACTGCAGATTGTATTGAATCCTTCTTAAATGACCATGAAGTATTTACTATCCGTAAATACAATAACATCTGGTGTTACAATAAATACTTTGATCCCTTAAAACCCATCATTTTATTGAATTCCCATCATGATACAGTGAAACCAAATGATCAATATAATAACGATCCCTTTGTGCCGCTGATTAAAGATGGAAAACTTTATGGCTTGGGTAGTAACGATGCAGGCGGACCTTTGGTTTCACTGATTTCTGCGTTTCTTTTTTTCTATGAAAGGAAAGACCTTCCTTTTAATTTATGCCTGGCCGCAACTGCAGAAGAAGAGAATTCTGGCAGAAAAGGGATTAAGTCTATTCTGGATGATTTAATGCCTATTTCATTTGCGATTGTTGGGGAACCTACGAATATGCATATGGCGGTTGCCGAAAAAGGCTCTATGGTATTGGACTGCGTTTCGACTGGTAGGCCCGGGCATGCGGCAAGAGAAGAAGGAGATAATGCCATTTACAAAGCGCTGAAAGACATTCATTGGTTTTCAAGCTATGTTTTTCCTATTGACTCTAATCTTCCAAATCCAGTAAAAATGACTGTTACTCAGATCAATGCGGGTATAC
>NZ_JBFTIZ010000409.1:0-3623 GCF_056395165.1 Pedobacter sp. 10L46_2 | reverse complement strand
GCCTAATACAGATAGCAGTCTTATAAACGAATCTCTTTCTGAAGAAATTAAGCGTTCATTGTCTACTTTAACAGAAAGAGAACGTGAAATTATTGTTCTTTTCTTTGGATTAAGCACAAATCATCCACTATCTCTTGAAGAGATTGGAGAGAAGTTCAATTTAACACGTGAGCGTGTACGTCAGATAAAAGATAAGGCACTTCAGCGTTTGCGTCATACCTCAAGAAGCAAGATCTTAAAATCTTACTTGGGATAGAAAGTTATTTGTTTAATCGGCCTCATCCTGAAATAAATTCAGGATGACGTAGCATAAGAAATATATAAAGTAAAAAAGATCGGGTATATACCCGATCTTTTTTACTTTTGTGACGTTCTAACCAAATTTAACCGCATGCTAAATAAGTACCAATCGGAGTTTCAAAGCTGGATTGAAAAGGAAAAAAAGGCAATTCAATTAATCAATATCGTAGGACAGCTATGGTTCGATAAATCAATTGAACTGGTACTATTCAGAAAACCTTTGTTTGACATAGGTAGCAGCGAGATACTTTCCTACCATCAATACGCCAAGGAAGTTAGTGGGAAAGACATTAACATTTATGAAACACTGGAATTAGCTAAAACAATAGCAAACAGTAACCTGGCACCTTCCAGGATTGACATTGGAAGATTAGCTGCAGAATGGCTTGAGGACAATAACACCAATATCCAGGATTTCGTAATTGGCAAGCTAAGCAAGCACATCGGCAAAGATAAGATCAACTTAAAACCTAAGGACGTAATATTGTTTGGATTTGGCCGTATTGGGCGCATCGCTGCAAGAGAATTAGTTTTGCAGGCCGGAAAAGGAGAACAATTACGGCTACGTGCAATCGTAACCAGAGGTCACAGCGACGAAGAGCTCATTAAAAGAGCTGAACTAATGCGCACAGATTCTGTTCATGGCCCATTTAATGGTACTATAATCGAGGATTTTGAAAACCATGCACTAATTATAAATGGGCAAACCATTTATTTCGTTGAAGCTGAACAGCCGGAAGACATAGATTACACTGTTTATGGGATTCAGGATGCCCTGCTAATTGACAACACAGGAATTTTCCGTGAACGGGAAGACTTAAGCAGACACTTGCGGGCAAAAGGAATAGCAAAAGTGTTGCTTACTGCCCCAGCAAAGGGTAATGTACCCAATATTGTTGCTGGCATTAATGATTTAGAGATTGATTTTGATAAAGAAACTATCTTTTCTAACGCATCGTGCACTACCAATGCCATAGTCCCCGTATTAAAATTAATAGACGATTGTTTTGGAATTGAAAAGGGGCATATAGAAACGATACATTCCTATACAAACGACCAAAATCTACTAGATAATTACCATAAAAAATACCGGAGAGGTCGCGCCGCAGCATTAAATCTAGTAATTACCGAAACCGGTGCAGATAGGGCTGTAGCGAAAGTACTTCCTCATTTAGGAGGCAAATTAACAGGGAATGCAGTACGTGTTCCTACGCCCAACGTATCACTAGCCATATTAAATCTGTCACTAAACAAAGTATCATCAAAAGAAGAAATCAGTGAGATATTGAAACAGGCCTCCCTTTTTGGGAATCTGTCTGAACAAATCGAATATTCAATTTCCAATGAATTAGTAAGTACAGACCTAATCGGCAATAGCCATTCGGCTATTATAGACGGGCCTGCAACCATTATGGCCAAGGACAACAAGTCTGTAGTAATATATGTATGGTACGACAATGAGTATGGTTATACCAGACAGGTTATCCGTCTCGCCAAAAAAGTTGCAGGCGTAGTTAGGCTAACTTATTACTAGAAATCTATATCAATAAGGCTGCTTAGTGGGATATGAACCCCGCTCTTTAATTGAAGGTATCTTTCTGTAACAGACCAAACGGTAGTACTAACTGTTTTTGGCCCCTCTGTAGTGTTAAATGTAATATCCGCTTTTGATTTAAATTCGTTTCCCAGTCGTTGCGCGGAGTTTAACTTATCTCTTAATTCTTCTGTGTGATTCTGATCGGCTGAAACGATTTTACTGATATCTATTGATTCTTTTTCTATTAATTCCCCTAACATAGTATTATGACTTATTCTTACTTAAATATGCATTTAATCTATTTAAATAACAATAGGACATGAAAAGAGTTACAAATATCATTCTATATCTTTACTTTAGTATTATATACCAATCATAGCAAAATGAGACTCTACCCTTTAATATTCCTTAGCTTATTGTTAAGCTGTAGTTCTGTAAAAAAAACAGATGCTCAAGCTGGAAGTCAGCTACTTAAAGATGTAGAAGTATTATCTTCCGATGCTTATGAAGGGAGAAAAACGGGAACAAAAGGTGGCGAAAAGGCACGCGTTTATATAGCATCCCGATTTAAAGAAATTGGTTTAAAAACTTTACCAACATTTTCTGGTTATGAGATGCCATTTACCTATACAGGCAAAAAAGGAACTGCCATTGAAGGCAAAAACATGCTTGCATATGTAGAAGGAAAGAGTAAAAATATAATAGTTATATCTGCCCATTATGATCATATCGGCATTATAAACAATGAAATTTACAACGGTGCCGACGATAATGCTTCGGGAATTGCGACATTATTGAAACTCGCCTCGCACTATACAAAGAATAAACCCGACCATACTTTAATTTTTGCTGCATTTGATGCTGAAGAAGCCGGTTTACAAGGAGCCAAAGCCTTTATAAAAAATCCGCCCGTTCAACTTGAGAATATCAAACTCAATATAAATATGGATATGGTAAGTCACAACGACAAAGGCGAGCTTTATGCTTGTGGTACATTTAAATACCCTCAGCTAAAACCATCTGTTTTTAGCAAGAATTCTAAAGTAAAAATAATTTTAGGTCATGACGACCCAAAGTTGGGTAGCAACGACTGGACAAATCAAAGTGATCATTCGGCTTTTAACGACAAGGATATACCTTTTATTTATTTCGGAGTGGAAGATCATAAGGATTATCATGGATTATCATAAGGCTACTGACGAGTTTAAAAACATCAATCCTGCATTTTTCACCAATGCAAGTGAGGCAATACTTGAAATAACCCAAAGGCTAGACCATCAGCTCTATTTGAAGTCTGTAATTAACGAAAAGAAAACAATAAATTAAGTGAGGGTTATTTTCGATTTTCAATCATCCCAACAAATTCACCACTTGATTTACCTCCAAGTGCCTGCAAACGTGTTGATTTAGTTCTATCTGCAGTGGTAGCTACTTTTGCCTGACTGGTGACTGCTATGCCTGGAGCCAGGATATTAATGGCTTCTGCAGTACAATCATCTTTAGGATTACCAAAATCATACATCACATCTCCAGAAGCAAACTCATATCCTTTAACATCAGGAACCATTCCAGTATAATAACCACCGCCACCCGCAGAGTTTTTAGTTTCAAACATTGAAAAGTAAACATCATACTTGTTCTCCAGGGTTATAGGAAAAAAGCCAACTGGTTTTCCATAAGAAGTCTCTCCTACCAACTTAACAGTCATATGAGGTTTAAGACTGTTTATTACAAGTTCACTAGCAGAAGCGGTATACTGTTCAACAATAAACACCACATTCTTCAC
>NZ_JBFTIZ010000408.1:3087-4494 GCF_056395165.1 Pedobacter sp. 10L46_2 | reverse complement strand
GATGTAATTCCTATCCCGGGAACCAAGAAAAGAAAATACCTTGAAGAAAATGTAGGGGCGGTTGATCTTACATTATCTGCCAACGACTTAAAAATCATCGATGAACTACTCCTTCGTTATCCAAATACAGGTGAGCGCTACAATGAGGGCTCAATGAAGCTGGTAAATAGATAGTTTTTGGTGAATTAATTTAGTTAATAAGTACCTTGCGCCCTTCTTTAGCTGAGCGTTTAGCTGCCTCCAATATTTTTACTACAATCAGATTGTTGTTTAGTGATGATAGATCATTTTCGGGTTTTACTTCATTTTTCAGCACTGCAGCAAGATAGTTAAGGTGGTTGCTATGCGCCGGCGCTAAAGGTTTGGCTTCTTCTAGCTGATAGTTGTTTTTTCCGTTTTCCTTGGTACGAAGTGTATTTGAGTTTACTGCCTGTATGTATCCTGTTTTTCCAAATACTTCCATGTCTTTTATGCTAAACGGCCAGTTCCATGAAGCTTCTATGATGCCAGTTGCCGTTGGATATTCGAGTAATATTGTTGCATCATCGTCAACGTTCGGGTAAACATCCTTTTTTATCTGATGTGTTAATGCAGTAACTGAAATGGGCGCTTTTCCATTCATTAGCCAGGTCATAAGATTTGCACCATAACAACCAAAATCTATAATCGCACCTCCACCATTCTTTTTTGGATCTGTAAGCCAATTTAAGAATTCCTTGCTTACCCCAATTTCTTTAGGTCCTTCATGGCCATCATGTGCAACTATTTTTCTAATGTCTCCAATAGCACTGCTTTGTTTAATTCGGGTGTATGCTTCCTGATTGCTTGGATACCATGTGGTTTCGTAATTGGTTAACAAATGGATTTTGTATTGTTTGGCTAATGCGGCCATACGCTCAGCATGTTTTACAGATACAGCTAAAGGTTTTTCTACCATAACAGAAATACCAAGAGGAGCAGCTGCCTCTACTACCATTAAATGATCTTCAATCGCATTGTAAGCAAGTACTGCATCAGGTTTACGGTGTTTCAGGAGCTCTTTTAAGTCTGTGAAAAATATTGAATCAGCAAACTTAAAGCGGGCTTTAAATCTTTCTACTAAAACCGGGTTTTCTTCTGCAATACCAATGATGTTTACCTCTCCTTTTTTGTAGCTATCCATTATCAGGTTTACGTGATCATGACTAAGGCCAGCCAATACAACGTTTAATTTGGATTGTGCTTTAACCTGTAAAGAAAAAAATGCCAACAGGGCAATGGTAAGGAACTTTTGCATAAGATAATTCTTAAGGTCTTGTATGTTAACTGAAGGGCAATTTATGAATTATTGGTGTCCTAATTGAGACATTCTTGTAACAAATCAGGTCAAGTGATTAGAAAAATGTAAATTGACCTGCCCTAAAACAC
>NZ_JBFTIZ010000408.1:0-3060 GCF_056395165.1 Pedobacter sp. 10L46_2 | reverse complement strand
GGTCATGGTATGAGATATATTATTGCTTTTATAATAGTTGTTGCTTCCTTTTTAAATGTGAATGCTCAAGCATTTAAGTATGCCTTTGTAACAGATACACATGTTGGTACTGAAACTGGTGAGGAGGATTTGAGAAGAACAGTAAATGATATTAATCAACAGAATGACCTTGATTTTATTATCGTTACGGGTGATGTAACTGAAATGGGAACTAAGTTGGAAATTAAGCTTGCAAAGGAGATTTTAACCGGGCTCAAAAAACCATGGTATGTTATTCCTGGTAATCATGATACAGGTTGGTCGGAGTCGGGTGGAGTAGACTTTATTCGTGAATTTGGAAATGATAAATTTACATTTGATCATAATGGGTATCGATTTATTGCCTGTGCATCGGGTCCTTATGTGAGGATGTCGGACGGACACATTCCAAGAGATGCCGTAGTGTGGCTTGATGAAGTTTTAAAGAAAACACCAGCAGATATGCCAATTGTATTTATCAATCATTATCCTATTGATAATAGTTTGGATAATTGGTACGAAGCAACAGACAGGATTAAAAAATACAATATTCAATATGCGATTTGCGGCCATGGCCATGCAAACCAGGCAATGGATTTTGAAGGAGTACCCGCAACTATGGGACGCTCTAATTTGAGAGCTAAAGATAGTGTCGGGGGATACAATGTGGTTACAATGCGAAGTGATTCTGTCTTGTTTGCTGTTAAAAAGCCCGGATTGGCGATAGAACCTAACTGGCGTGGTATTGCTTTGGGTAAATTTATTCCCAATAGCAGTGGTAAAATAGTAAGACCATCTTATGAGATAAATGCCACTTATCCGCAGGTTAAACAGACTTGGAATTATCATGCAAGTGCAAATGTGGTACTGACTCCAGCTGCTACTAAGAAACTGGTGGTGTTTGGAAATAGCATTGGTGAGGTTGAGGCATTATCCATAAAAGATGGCAGCAAAAAATGGGGATTTAAAACCGGTGGTGCTATTTATTCTTCTCCTGTAATTGTAGGTAATGTTATTGCATTG
Organism: Pedobacter sp. 10L46_2; assembly: GCF_056395165.1. Classification (NCBI taxonomy): domain Bacteria; kingdom Pseudomonadati; phylum Bacteroidota; class Sphingobacteriia; order Sphingobacteriales; family Sphingobacteriaceae; genus Pedobacter; species Pedobacter sp. 10L46_2. Next base: position 2,019 of record NZ_JBFTIZ010000408.1, on the reverse strand, counting down.
GGTTCTGGTGATGGTTGTATTTATGGTTTGGACCTGAATAGTGGAAAGGAGATATGGAAAATTAAAACTGGAGCATCTGTTTTAGGTGCGCCGGTTACTGATGGCAGAGTTGTTTATATTGGAGGAAGTGATCATAATTTTAGAGCTATTGATGCTAAAACCGGTAAGCAAATCTGGAGTTTTGATGGGGTAGAAGGGGCTATTGTAGGCAAACCTTTAATATATCAGGGCAAGGTGCTTTTTGGCTCTTGGGGGCGCCATTTATATGCTTTAGATGAAAGCAATGGTACGTTACTTTGGAAGTGGAACAATGGAAGTGCTAATCGTATGTTTTCTCCGGCGATGTGTACTCCAGTAGCGAAGGATGGCGTAGTTTATTTTGCTGCACCAGATAGGGTACTTACCGCGTTGGATGTTAATAATGGCAATGTTCTATGGAGGAACAAAGAGGCTACAGTGAGAGAATCAATAGGTATATCTGAAGATGGCAGTCTTATTTTTGGCAAAACAATGAACAATGAAGTAGTAGCTTATAAAACACAAACTACAGATCCGGGTGTTCTTTGGCGTTTAGACATGGGATTTGGGTATGAGCATACGCCCTCTATGCTAATTGCAAAAGATAAACAAGTTTTCTTTGGAACAAGAAACGGTGTAGTATATGCTTTTGATCCTGTTAGTCAGAAAACAGTTTGGGCACACAAAGTAGATAATTCTATGGTAAACACCGTAAACGTTATCAGTAAAAAATCTGTTTTACTGGCAACAATGGATGGTGTTGTAACCTTACTTACAGTTAAGTAAAAGTAGACCTATTCATCAACCTTACTCCATACTTCATAGATTTTAGCTCCTTTACTGCTCAATCCACTATGATGCCACTTGCCATCCTGCAATTTTCCATCAAATACTAATGAAACCCCAACACGACTATTGTCTCTTGAGAAAAACTCTATTTGTTCTGTGTATTTTCCATCTTTAAAAGTATATGAACCGCCGCCGGTGCCAGAAAATTCTTTTTTCTCGGGGTCAATAGCTACCCATTGAAATTTCTTGCCTGTAAGGAGTTTGTAAGTTTGGCGGGAGCCGGTTTGATGAATATCAGCAACCTTGCCATCTTCCTGCATTCTGCCAGTTATGCGCCATACGCCCGCAAGTGGCGCTTTCCCATCATCTACACGGTTGAAATTAACACGTCCGTCTGGTACATCCATAGATAGCTTATCCGCAGAAACTTCAAATGGAACATTTAGTTCGCCTCCAACATTGGATGAATCTGAACTGTTAAAATACACCTTTGCTTTAATGGTTCCATTGTTTGCTTCATAACTACCCCCGCGAGACATTATAAACTTATCAGCCTGGTGTATGGTATGTATGAAATAGCCATCTTCAAAAAAAAGCTGATGCTGATCTGTTCCATTGCTGAATTCCCATGCGCCAGTAAGAGCGCTCATTTGGGCCTGAGCTGTAGTAAAGGAAATACTGATTGCAAGTATTAACAAGATGATGTGCCTTTTCATAATGATTTAATTTATAAGTGATTGTATTAAAGATAAAAAACATTCTATGTTTATCTACAGTATTTCTCCAAAATTGTAYCCCATCTTTAATTTGAAATTCCTTGGAGGGAATAAAACGATTAGAAGATGTATAGGAAATTATTAGTTATATTGGTCTTGTTCACAATACCCGGGCTTATTTTTGCCCAAACTCAGGATACATTACAGGAAAAGGGTAATTTTAGGTCAGACTCCAGTATGATGGTTTCGAGTAATTATAAACCCAAAGTTACAGCCTTTATTATTCCAGCAGTATTTATTGGTTACGGTGTGGTATCATTAACCGGTGATAATGTGATCAGGCGACTTGATTATAGCACTAAGGATGAGTTGCAGGAAGACCATCCTTTGTTTGCAGCACATGCGGATGATTATATGCAGTTTGCCCCGGCTGCGGCAGTTTATGGGCTTAATCTCTTAGGCATAAAAGGCAAGCATTCTTTGCTTGATGCTACAC
>NZ_JBFTIZ010000407.1:0-3091 GCF_056395165.1 Pedobacter sp. 10L46_2 | reverse complement strand
AACAAAGGGATTATACAAGCACAATAAAATCAATCCTGAAGCCCAAAAATAACCTTAATTAATCACAAAAAACACTCAACCATATCTTTGCTTAAGGACGTTAATTTGCTTATTTTTGCATAGTTCCTGATTTTTCCTTTTACCATTATAGAAACCTAATTGACTACGTTGAAAAATAGAGATAGAAATGTTATGCCCCAAGGTAAGCCCTCATTTAAAGAAGCTTTAAAATTTTGGTTTAAATTGGGTTGGATAAGTTTTGGAGGCACGGCAGGCCATATCAATATTATGCATGAGGAATTGGTAGGTCAAAAAAAATGGATTAGCAACAGCAGATTTTTCCACGCATTAAGCCTTTGCATGCTTTTGCCCGGTCCAGAAGCCCAGCAATTAGCCATTTATATTGGCTGGCAGCTACATGGTAAAAAGGGCGGACTAATAGCCGGCATTTTATTTGTACTTCCCTCCATGTTTATTTTGCTATTACTAAGCATACTGTACGTTTCTTATGGAAATCAGCCATGGATGTTTGCTATGTTCAATGGATTTAAGCCTGCTGTTATCTCCATCATAATAGTAGCGCTGTTAGGTATAGGCAAAAAAGCACTCCATACCAGGCTTCATATTTTAATGTGCGCTTTAGCCTTTATCTGTATTTTCTTCTTTAACATCTCGATGTTCCTGATCATAATAGGAACGATTTTACTCGCTGTTCTAATCCAACGATTGTGGCCTGCGCTATCTGCTAATAGAATTTCGGAGAATAACCTAACCTCTTCTAATGAAGAAACTTTCTATTTTAATAAAAACTCTGTGGCACGTGGCACAAACACACCCAATAGCAAGTCTTTACGGCAAACGGCTATTTTTGCGCTGATCTGGCTAATTCCTTTACTTTTGTTGTACTTTCTTTCTGTTGATTTTCAATTTTGGAAAGACCTAAGCCTCTTCTTTACCCAAACTGCATTATTTACAATAGGAGGATCTTATACTGTTTTACCATATGTTGCACAGTTTAGTGTTTCGAAGCTGAACTGGCTAAGTAAGATGCAAATGATTGATGGTTTTGCCCTTGCTGAAACAACTCCCGGCCCATTAATTATTGTGGTGTGTTACGTAGGATTTATGGCAGCCTTTAATCATTTTTCAGGTTCTATCCTTATGGGCACAATTGGGCTTTTAATTACAACCTTCAATACCTTTTTACCTTCATTCTTATTCATATTTGTTGGCGGACCGATTATTGAAAAAACACATGGAAATAAAACAATTGGCAATGTTCTGGGATTTGTAACAGCTGCAGTTGTGGGAGTGATTTTAAACCTCACCTTATTTCTGGGAAAGGATATTATTTTCCCCGGTGGAGTATCTTTTAAATATATTGATTTTTACTCATTGGCCTGGATTATTATCACCCTGGTGTTAATGAAAAAATTTAAAGTTAACGTCCTCTATATTATTGGACTGAGCTTATTTTTCGGCCTCGCCCATTTTTATATTTTCAGATAAAATTATAATTTAACTGTTTAATATTAAATAGCATGAATTTACCAGCGCAATTAGCAAAGCACTTAAAAGATGTTCATTTTGGCGGGAACTGGACATCATCAAACCTTAAAGACAATTTGACGGATGTAAACTGGCAACAAGCAACAATGCAGGTTCATTCTTTTAATACCATCGCTACCTTAGTTTATCATGTGAATTACTACATAAGTGCAGTGCTAAAGGTATTACAAGGAGAACCACTTGAGGCTAGCGACAAATATAGTTTTGACCTTCCTCCAATCGAGTCACAAAGAGACTGGGATAATTTGCTGGACAAAACCTTTGCCGATGCAGAAACCTTCACTTTACTGATTGAGCAGTTGCCAGAGCATAAACTTTGGGAAAACTTTACAGATGAGAAATACGGAACCTACTACAGAAATATCCAAGGGATTATTGAACACACTCATTACCATTTAGGACAGATTGCGCTGATAAAAAAAATACTCTTACAAGCAGCTGAAAACCAAAGCAAAGGTTAGTTTTCTGTGATTTTTAAGTTTCTGAAATCTCCTGCAGATTCGCTGCCGGTCCAGAAAGCTATCTTCCCGGAATTTAGATTGCTTAAAGGAACCACTTCCAAGCATGGCTTAGGGTTTTCATTTACATAGACACTGATCATTTTTGCTTCCACTTTAATCCGAACCTTAAACCATTCTGCCGGATTAACATCCTCTCCGATCGGTTGCTCATACTTTAATGGAGAAGCTTCTCTAAGCTTTGGCCAGTCATTACCGGGAAGAGAAATATATTGGACAGCATGTTTTTTACGCAGCTCGTTATCAGATCTAAAATTAAATGGCCTAAAATAGATTGCCTCATAAGTAGAATCGTTTTGTATGTGGAAAGCAAATCCAACAAAGCTTTTCTGGAAAATATCTTCACCCTTCACCTCAAACGTTATCTCACCGTTTTTAAAATCGCGGTGTTTTATTACAGCAAAGCCTGCATCATACTTTGAATTTATATGTAAAGTGGGCTTTTGAGATGAACCACTCATATTTATGGTTCGATTTACGGTATGTGTAACCTTTGTAATGTCTACAGTTACTGTTTTCTGAGCCGATACTTTTACACTAACCGAAAAAATGAGTGTCAAAAGTATAAGTAAGGATTTTGGACTTTTCATATTGTTAATTTTCCTTTACAGTTCAAGAGCTATGCCAATGAATTTACCTACCTTAATAAGGCTTTTGACTACCCATGCTGTTCAAAATTGAACATCTACCGTTCGGATAAGAACAGTATCCATCCTTGAAATGATTAGTAAAAAGAAATAAAACCTTATTTTTACTTTTAGAATCGTCTATATCATATAATTCATTCCTTATGATCAGTTCCAACATTTCAAATGAAGCTTTAGATATATTTCGTAAAGGATTAGCGCATTTCATCACTTTTGATGACACTGAATGGACTGAATTCATATCGCACCTTAACTATAAGGTTATTAAAAAGAGGGATCATTTTTCAGTTAAGGATAAAGTTTGTAATGATATTGGATTTATTGTAAATGGTTCAGTTCGCTATTACCATGTTAAGG
>NZ_JBFTIZ010000406.1:0-3101 GCF_056395165.1 Pedobacter sp. 10L46_2 | reverse complement strand
CCTTTTACCACGGGTGGGTATGAAGAGCAGGTGGACATTTACCAACGGAAAAACACTTTACTATTCGAGCAGTTACTCCTATTCGGATGATAAGATTGAATTTAGCGAAACGGATGAAAAAGGAGAACAGGTGACTTACTTCACGCTGACAAAAGTGGCAGACAAGGAAACCAAACTTACCATAGATATCTATAAAGTCAGCAACTGGATTACAGATTTTATTTTAGGATCATCAGGTCAAAAAAAACAGGAAGCTATGCTCCAAAAGTCATTAGAAAATATCATTCCGCTGTTAAAAAAGATTCCTTTGTAATCTGTTATCCAATTAAGATATAACAAAGAATGATAATGCACTCAGGTGCTCTTCTTAACAAGATAGTTTTGAACTAATGAGCCTATAAAGGCAAATAATACTCCAGTTAATACCGCAGTAATAACTACAACTCCCGGTGCCAGCTCATCTGATGGAGCAATATTTCTAAGAAAGATCATTTTAAACATCAAAAGGAAGCCTGCTGCCCCTAAGATAAACCCGCTAATTTTACCTGCTTTGTTTTTCATGATTGATAATGGTTAAGATTTTTCAAATTATTCAAATATGAAGGTAAATAAATAACTTTGTATTACAAAGTACTTTTTAAAAAAATTTACTGTGTGCCTCACAATAACGGAAACACGTGTTTTTATTTTTTTATTTAAAACCGCCTGCGTTTTCAGTTGTTCTACCACCCTAAAACCATTTACCATGAGCACAAAATCAGTATCAGTATTAAACGATCTCACAGAGATCAACAACGACCGCATCGCGGGATTTGAAAAAGCTATCGCAGACATTAAAGATGAAAATGTGGATTTGAAAGCCTTATTTCAGGAGTACAGCAGCCAGAGCCGTAAATTCAGTCAGGAATTGACTGCGATTGTCGCAGGATATGGTGAAGATGTGGAAACAGGCAATAGCGTTGCAGGCACCCTACATCGTGCCTGGATCGATGTAAAATCACTCTTTGGTGGCAGTGATCGTGCCAGCATACTTTCTGAGGCAGAGCGTGGAGAAGATGCGATAAAAGCAGCCTACAAAGTGGCATTAGAAAATGGTGACCTTAGCGGCACAGCATTAGAAACGGTTAGCAACCAGGCCTCAGAGATTAAGTCTGCCCATGATGCAATTAAGGCATTACGTGATGCGGCAAGATCAATGAATTAAGCAATTTTATTTTCGGGGCAATTCTCCTGACAAAGCCACCCAATGGGTGGCTTTGTCGTAAACGATTTCAATTTCCTCATTTCAACTGCACAATTTCCACAAGATGCGATTTTGGCTTATTGATCTGGTAAATCCTCTCGGTTAATTGTTTGATATTATCTTCCCACATTGCCCTCACTTCCGGAAAACGGGCAGTTTGATAAGTTCCCATCTTACTTCTCACAAACCAGTCGGTCTTAGCTTTTTCGGCTACTTTATCAAATGCCTGCTGCGAATCATCAAATAACATATTTTGTGCTTTGAAATAGTTAAAATGCAACCAATAGTACTCCCTAATTTTTTTCTCCAGTTCCAACCTTAAGTCGTTAAGATACATGATCGAAACCGCTTGCTGGTATTGTGGCGTATTGCTCAACAAAGCCATGTTGATGCCCTTTGCAAACGCATCAGCACTAAATGTCCTTATTTTCTTACCATCAATCATCAGGTCATAATTTCCATTTTCCAGATTTTCGACTTTTAAATTTTCCTGATTGAACTCCATGATAAAAGGATATACGGCCAATACATCTGCCTGTGTTTGTGGATTTTCCCATACACCATTAACAGAATCTATTGGAAAAGGTAATGCACTGGCAAAATAGTTGAAACTTAATCCCTGCTCACTTTTTTTCTTAATGTTAACCTTTGCATTCTCTGCCTCAACAAGTCCATTCTTTGTGTCGATGTGAACACTTGCCACGGGTTTACCGGACAGACCCTGACTTTTAAGAAATAATGCTGCCATCACCAGATGTCCACCCCTACCTGGATGGATACGATCTGGCCCTGTAATGGTAAAATCAGGCTTTTTCTTTTGTTCCCTTACGTTGATTTCGGTCATGGGATGAAACAGATCTACATAAGCCCACCCGTTTTTTTTTGCGGCTTCTTGCTGAAAGGCGATAACCTGCTCCATGGCCTTACTTTTGCCCTTGAAATAATTGTTTTTGTTTTCCATGGTCTCGTCATAAGGCGACGAGGACATCATCACAGGTTTGATCTTGGATTGAGCCTTCAATTTATCTGCAAGCAGAACGAAATTCTGCTGTGATTTTGCTACACGCTGTTTTGCTGTTTCGTCGGCATTTGTTTCATTAAACTCAGAATAGCCGCTATCGTTCATTCCAAAGGTAAGGACCACAATATTCGGCTTTTTCGGCAATACATCCTGCTCAAAGCGTTCGTTCATTTGCCCTACAACATCGCCTCCTATCCCAACATTAATTACTGAAATCTTCCGTTCCGGAAAACGTGTCATGTAATACAGCCAAATATTGGATCCGTAGTATCCGGCCTCGGTAATGCTATTCCCCAAAAAGGCGACTCGATCTCCATCGGCAAAAGGTAGAAGCGACTGTGCTTTGATTGTTGTGTTACTTAAAACAGCCAAGAATAAAACAAGGATAATTTTTTTCATGATCGTATATTAATTTGTGCTGGCTGGGGTTTACCCGGCAGATGGCTATTTTTTTTTGCAAACTACTCAATACATCTTTTTTTAGCAATTCATTCTAAACATTTTAGAATGATCACTGTACAATATACTTTTGTTTTACCTTAGCTCCGCCAACAAATAATGATCAATAACATAAAATGTACTCAACAGTATTAGCACTACATTCTCTGGTTCGCTGGCTGGTATTGGCAAGTTTACTTTTTGCTATTTTCCGTGCCTTTAGCGGCTGGAGTTCAAAAAGAAGTTTCTCCAGAGTCGATAACGCCGTAAGACATTGGACTGCGACCATAGCACATATTCAACTTATCTTCGGTCTTGTGCTTTATTTCATCAGCCCCATTGTCAATTATTTTTTGCACAATTTCAACGACGCAGTTCATCGGAGGGAAATCCGTTTTT
>NZ_JBFTIZ010000405.1:0-3106 GCF_056395165.1 Pedobacter sp. 10L46_2 | reverse complement strand
GCTTATGATAATGGTAAGCCGGTTGGCTGTGGTGCTTTTAAGCCATTTGAAGCCAATGCAGTAGAGATAAAAAGAATGTATGTAAACGAAGATTCCAGAGGCAAGAGGATTGCGAGGCGGATTTTATCAGAACTTGAGTTGTGGGCAGTTGAAATAGGGTATGATAGTTTTGTTCTGGAAACGGGATTAAAGCAACCTGAAGCTATTTCATTATATAAAAATATGGGATATGAAATTATACCTAACTATGGCCAGTACCAGGGTGTAGAAAACAGTGTTTGTTTTCAAAAACAAGGCTAACCGCTTACTATTGGAGTCGGGTCTTTTTATATTCAGTAGGGGTCATTCCGTATTTGTTCTTAAAAATGGTGGAGAAATAAGTAGGTGAGGATATACCAACCATATAAGTGATTTCGGAAATGGAATACTCTTCGTTGTTTAAATAGTACTTAGCTTTTTTAAGTCGCCTGTTCAGAATGTAATCTGTTATACTACAGTTTAATAATGCTTTAATTTTACGGTACAGTTGAACTCTGGATATGCCTATTGCTTTGCTGATGTCATCAACGCTGAAATGCTCATTGCCTAGGTTGTGTTCTACAATGCCGGCAAAGTCATTTAGAAACTTTTTGTCAATCACATTCGTAATTGTTCTTTTAACGCCCGATGAGGAGATGTCGCTTGTATAATGCTCTTTTAAAATAACCCGGTTTTTGATCAGATTTTCTACATTTGCTTGCAAGTATTCGAAGTTAAATGGTTTCGTGATATACACATCTGCCATGCTCTGTATACCATTTACTTGCTGCTCTATGCTGCCTTGCGCAGTTAATAATATAATTGGAATGTGTGAGGTACGAATATCAGATTTGAGTTGCTGAGTCAGGTTTTTTCCGGATATACCTGGCACAACAACATCAGTAATGATCAGGTCTGGAATTTTTTCGTATGCTTCTGCCAATCCATTCGTACCTGTAGATGCTGTAAATATTTCATAGGTTCCCTCAAATTTATCCGTTAAATAATCCAGGAGATCCTGATTGTCCTCAATAATTAATATGGATTGATCTTTAATGTGCTCAAATGAACGATCTTTTTCTTTGATGGCCGCATGATCATGTTCTGTAGTGTATATTTTTATCTGATCATAAAGTTTTGCACTTTGCTGTTCCTGTGCAACTTTTTCTTCGGCAGTAAGGTGAGTGTCTCCTAATGGAAGTGCTATTCTAAATGTTGTTCCCTGCCACTTTTGGCTGTTTACAGAGATATCGCCTTTGTGTAAAAGAATCAATTCTTTTGAAAGAGATAACCCTAAACCCGAACCTCTACTGTAATTTACATCCGATTGATAGAACTGATCAAAAATATGTTTAAGCTCTATGTCAGTCATTCCCACTCCATTATCTTCTACATCAATATGAACAGTATCTTCAGTTTTGCTTATTGTAATGTATATTCTCCCGTTATCGCTGGTAAATTTTAAAGCATTGCTTAGTAGGTTAAATATCACTTTATCAAGGATGTTTACATCAAACCAAACTACTCCCGGACTTTCTTTAATCACTAGTCTCAAGTCTATATTTCGTTTTTCAGCACTGTGTTTAAAGCTATCCAGGATTTCTTTTATAAAATCTATTATGTTATTGGCAGTGGCATGCAGCTTGAATTTTTTATGCTCAATTTTCCGGTAGTCCATCAATTGATTTACTAACCGAAGTAGCCTATACACGTTTTTATTAATTAGCTTAAGATTATTACCTGCGGATGTTTTTATCCGTTCATTTTTAAGCAGATCTTCCAGAGGTGATAAGATCAGTGTTAGAGGTGTTCTGAATTCGTGAGATATATTGGTAAAAAAATTAAGTTTAGCTTCGGTTGCGGCCTGAGCTTTTTCCGACATTTCAATCAACTGATTGCGTTGGTTTAAGATCTCAGCATTCTTTAGCTCCAAACTTTTATTGATTTTTCTATTCTCCAGTAAGGCGTGAAAGGCTAATCCCCCGAACACAACCGCTAATACAAGGGTAATCACAATGAAATTCAATACCAATCTTTGGCTATTGTATACCTTGAATTGGTCTGCCAGTAAAGTCTGTTGCCGTTCAATATCATTTTGCTGACTGCTTATTCTTGCCCATTGAAGCTTCATTAATTGTACATTGCTGCTATCGATAACCACAGTTTGCAGAATATTCTCTTTAGAGAATGATTCTCTGTTCAGGATCCTCATGGCTATATTGATAGCTTCTTTACCTCCGGTAGGGTAAAGTACACTGGCAGTAAGCGTTTTGTTACTCACCAGGTTTAGCCCACCGCCATTGCCGGGCAAGGCATCAACACCAACAACTTGTATGCGTTTATTCAGATTAAGCTTTTGAAGTACCCTGCGGGTGCTTGTTGCCATTACATCATTATGCGCAAATATGGCATCAACATTTTTAAGTTTATCCTTGTTTTTAAGTAGTTGAACCTCTGTGTTTTCACCAAGCCAGTCGCCATAAAACTGCCCATTTACTTTAATTTGAGGATGCTTTTTAAGTGCGTCCATAAATCCCCTGTCACGCTCAATAGCAGGAGAGGAGCCGGGCAGTCCCATTACCTCTACAACATTTCCTGAACCTTTTAGACTGTTTGCCAGATATTCGCCGGCAATTTTACCAACCTGATAATTCTCTGCACCAACATAAGCAGTATAAAGTGGCGATGAAGTTTTACGATCGATAACGATTACTGGAATTCCCTTGTTATAGGTCTCTTCAACGATTTTAGTTAATGGAAGGGCTTCGTTTGGAGAAATAATAAGTAAATCAATACCCTCTTCAATCATTTGTTTTACCTGGTCTATCTGCTTGCTGCTGCTGTTATTGGCATCGGCATAACTTAATTTAGTTCCAGGACGCAGCGAAAGCTCGGTTTTCATCTCATCGAGCATTGTTTTTCGCCACAAGTCAGATCCAACACATTGCGAAAAGCCAATTTTATACTCAGGCGTTTCCTTTTTATCTGAGCATCCTATTAAAGGTAATATCAGCCCAAATACAACTACGATCAGCATTGTAATCTGGTACTTAAAAAGACTTTTAAAATCGACTGAATTGCTCATTTA
>NZ_JBFTIZ010000404.1:0-7079 GCF_056395165.1 Pedobacter sp. 10L46_2 | reverse complement strand
TGGTTCTTCTAAGACCGATTGGATGGGTTACAGCCCCAATGAAAAAATCAACTTTAGTACGCAAGGAATAAACCCTTATTTCTTAAATGCACATGATATTTTCAAATTGTTTTCAAAGAAGAAAGAAATTGCCCCTTACGCTGATAAGGTTAAAGAAATCTATTTCTTTGGTGCAGGCTGCTCGTCGCCTGATAAAATTGAGGTGATCTCTAACGGGATTTCTTCTTTCTTTACCAAGGCTTATGTGTCAGTTGAGCATGATTTAATTGGTTCGGCATACGCCACTTGTGGTGATAAAAAAGGACTGACTTGTATTTTGGGTACTGGTTCTAATATTTCTTATTACGACGGTAAAGAAGTTCATAACGGGGCACATGGCTTGGGTTATGCTCTTGGTGATGAAGGCTCAGGCACCTATTTTGGTCGCAAACTGATCACAAGCTATCTATATCATCAGATGCCTGCTGATCTTGCTGTTGAATTTGCCGATACTTATCAAATTGACAAGGAATCTGTTATTACCAATCTTTATCAAAAACCAGCACCAAATATCTACCTGGCCTCGATAAGTCGTTTTATGGCTTCTCATCCTGATCATCCTTTTATTATTAATATTTTACGTGAGGGTTTCCAGGAATTTGTAGATTCCAACATTAAGGATTACCCTAATTATAAAAGCCTTGATACTCACTTTGTAGGCTCTATTGCATTTTACTATCAGGATATTTTAAGAGAGGTTTGTATTGAGAATCAGGTAAAAGTTGGTAAGATATATCAAAAACCTATTGAGGGTATTTACAACTACATCTTAAGAAAAGAAGGCATCATGGTTTAAGCTGCGTTTTATCCTTTTTACATCATAGACCGCTCCTGCCGCAGGCAGTAAACCGAACTCGCATCATTGGTACGTCGGGATCATCTTCTTAGGCCGTAGCAGTGCCGGTTGAAATGATTAACATGATTATAAACGCCTATTTCCTTATATGGATTCAAGTCTATATAGATTATTTACCACTGACAAATTTCTTTAATTAACCGAATATTGGTTTCATAGACAGCATCTTTACGAAAATTTACGAGGAGTTACATGAACGTTTGATCGGGCCTGCCATTTACACGCATTCTATCTCTCTTTCTATTTAGAGGAACTTCGGCACAATTCCTGTTGAAGGGATACAATTACAGGGAGAAGATCACAACTGACAAAAGCAAAGTAACTGATGCCATTTTTCTGCTTATAAGGATCTTGTAAATTCCCCAGTGTTAATAGGACCTGATGATGACTTGAAACATGGTAGTGAATATTGCGGAAACAAAATACAAACCATGGAGGGCAAAGACATAAATTTTTTATCTGAGCATCCTTTAACCGGACTAATGAAGCGAAGACAGTGCGTCCCTAAGTAGTGTAGATACAATTTTGGAAATCTATATATTCTGCATAAACCCGACCAACTATTTGGACAGATTTAGATGATTATCATTCCGGGCTGTATAGGAAGAATTAAGCCACTTCATACACCGCTATTCGCTTGTCCATTTCGGCAGTTACCATGGAGGCTATCCAATCCAATTTTTTCTGTTCGGTTGAACTAAAGTCTCTATGTTGACTATCTACAATACAAATTGAACCCACATTAAGTCCTCCTTTAGTCGTGATAACAGCCGAAGCAAAAAATTGTATCCCAAGTTCACCAAGCATCATTGGATTTAAAATTAACCCAGGTTTTTTTGTGATGGTTTCAAATTTCACAATCCGGCTTAGTATGCAAAATTTTATATTGCTCTAAGTTTTCCAGGCAAGGATATTCATTTGGTGAAATTACATTGATTCCAATCATACTTACAATTCGCAAAACAATTAAACTTAATTTATCCCATAGCACTTGCAATCAAGGTATTGCATAGCAGCTAATATGTCGGTTACATGGCAATTACCATACCCGATTTGTTATTGTGCTTTAAAAAATTGCTTTTTTATGGCTAACGACAAATAAATGTATCTTCTATTATTAATTGAAGGGGATTTACGATTGAGGATGAAAAACGAGGGATCAGGATTATGTGCGACAAAAGCTACAATTCAGAAAAAGTAAAGAGGGGTAAACCTTCCTCAAACTGGATTCATTTCCCCAATATTTACAGATAAGGTTAAAAAAACAGGCCTTCAAAAATAAAATTCTGAAGGCCTGTTAACAGACGGGTATTCGTATTTTATTTCTTTGTAACCTTGAATTCAGTTCTCCTGTTAAGGGCACGACCTTCAGGATTATCTTTGCCATTAGGTAGTTCATTAGGAGCTACTGGTTTTGTTTCACCATAGCCTCTGCTTGTCATTCTTGAAATCGGTATTCCTTTTGAAACTAAATAGTCTACGCAAGATTTCGCTCTTCTCACTGACAGGTCCATATTATAAGCATCTGAACCTTTGCTATCTGTATGCGCACTTAGCTCGATTTCAATCTTAGGGTTATCCTCCATGATTGAAAATAAATGATCCAGCTTACCTTTTGAATCTTCAGTTAATGTTGCTTTATCAAATTCATATAGCACATCCTTAAGTACTATAGGTTTGTCAATTTCGTAAGGAGTTAAACAAATATCAGGACTAAACAATGTATCTTTTTTTGCTAAATCATCATAACTGAAGTTTAAAATTTTAGAGAAGTACTTATCTTTTTCTGCTGTAAGTTTTAGCTTACGATTAGAATTTACTTTGAACGTGTACTCTCCGGCTTGATTTGTAACTGTTCTAAGTGTTTGCAATGAATCAACAAGTATAATAGTGGCATCTTGTAAGGGCTGTTTTGTATCACAATCGTATACAATACCTTTAACGGTAAGGTATTCACGTTTTACATTAAAAACCTCCAGACAGCAAAGAGATTCACGGTCTGAACTAATATAGCCTTCGGTATCTGAATTATCAGAAGGAGTATAATAGATATCGTCTTTTGATGAGTTAAATGGATAACCAACATTGCGAGGGTCTGACCAATTAGTGAAATCACCCTCACTTTCATAAAAATCAAATCCACCCATCCCTATTCTGCCATTACTACTGAAAAGCAATTTATTGGTTTGAGCATTATAGTAGGGAGCCTGATCATCTTCAGGGGAGTTTATCTTATTACCTAAATTTATCGCTTGTCCTAATGACCCATCAGTTCTCAAAGGGCAATACCATAAATCATACTTACCTTGTCCACCAGGTCTGTTAGACGAGAAGATTAAGTATTTGCCATCTTTAGTTACAAAGGGCTGAATAGCATTAAATCCTTTTACATTTACCTGGCTTCCTAACTCAACTGGATCGCCCCAACCTTTATCTGATGAAGCTAGTTGGTAGATCTTTTTGTCGCCCTGAGCTGTCCAGCTGGTAATATAAATGGCCTTTCCGTTTGGATGAAAAGCCGGAGCAGCTGCTTCTTTGTTTAAACTGTTTAATGCTACCTTTTTAATTGTGATGCCTCCCGTTAAAGGATTACCTGGAGTTTCATATACTGCATTCAAATATGGGGTCTCTTTTTTTGACACTTTCGCATTACTTTGATCAGTTAAGATTTCCTTTTTGCCTGCATCACCTACTGGTCTGGAAGATGTAAAGTAAAATTTACTGTCTTTTATAACCGGTGTATAGTTTGATCCTTTCTGGTTAATATCGTTTTGAAGCTTGGTTAACTTAAACAATCTCGGATAGCGCAATTCAAATAATGCAAACTGGCAAGAAGCTATTTCAGATTTTGTTTTTGCGGCATACGCATCATTAAGTTTATACTTGCCGGCAAATTCATTGAAAGCCGTAACTGCTTCTTCAAATTTTTGATTTGCCCTCAGTGATTCGGCATACCAAAATGTAGCAAGTACATATTTCGGATCCTTAAATTCCTTTGCCAAAGCATACCATTTCTCTGCGTCAGTAAAGTTTTTATAAAGCCAGGCACTACAAACCCAGCACTATCTGCGGAGGATAGTTGCAGTGATCTTTTATAATATTCTGCGGCTGCGTAATACTCTTTATTTTGAAAATAGACATCCGCTACTCTCTTACTATTGGTTACAAATTGCGCATTTGCAGCAGTTGTGAATAAGCACAGGATCAGTAATGTTTTAAGCAGTTTCATCTGTAAATGATTTATTTATGTTTAGGTGGTCAGATGGAGCTCGCATGATGAATCATGCTAGGTTCATATCGCGTTAGTTTATAATCTTGGACAAAAGAAGTTAGGGCCTGTAATTCCCTTCCTACTGGTAAATGAAATGGATAACTCTAACCCTCCCTGATTACGTGTAGCTCTACTTAAACTTGAAGTGTTAAAATCATAACTTACCCCAAAGACCATATTTTTTAGGTGTAACCCGAAGAAAGCTATCGCAGAATCATCAACCCTATAATTAGACCCGAAAAGCAAATCTGATTCCTGATTAAGCATAAACTGTGCATAAGCCCCGATTGCTATTTCGCGTGCATTACCCTGTTTCATGTATAACCCATTTGGTGTAATATCAAGAACTTCTGACATTTTGATTCTAGCACCTCCATGAGCTGCATATCTAATTGGCATACGAACGCTATTCCCTAAAAACTTATCGACTGGCCTGGTAATATGCCCTGCCATTGCACCTCCGAACACGTTAACTCTTTGTCCTGGATTTCCATCGAAATACATAAATCCTGCATTCACATCTGGCACTAATGTGTTAGATGAAGCAAAGGATTCGTTTATTCCAAAATTGGGATCATAACCCGTTATTGGATTGAATTGTGCACCCAGGGTGATCTTTGATGGATCAAAGCTTTTATTAAGAATACCAGCCTGCAAACCAAAGTTTATCATGTTTAAACCGATCTTTCCAAAGTGGATACGATAAGCTCCTGAAACCATAGCGCTTAGGTGATTATAACTAATATCTCCAGCATTCTGATTCAAAACCATTGCACCGAATGCTAAGTTTTTAACCGGGGCCATGTCAAATGACGCCCCCCCGGTTAAAAATGAATTTGAAATAGTTCCCCACTGTTGTTTGGCATTCAAAGAAACCCGGTATTCACCGTCCGTTACCCCGGTTAGTGCTGGGTTTAGCCATAGCGGGTGAGCGTAGTATTGAGAGAAGTGCGGATCAATCTGTGCAACCACCCTTACAGCTCCCAAACTTAAAAATGCTCCTAGTGCTATTATTTTTATTAGTTTCTTCATAACAAATTTGTTTTTCGAGTTTTTAGGTAAATGATTAATATTAACTGGAAACATCTTTTATCTTAATAGGGTTATTGTGCCTTTTTTAGTGGTTTTAGTCCCGTCATTAAATTCCGCTTCCAGGAAATACACATACACACCGTTCGGCTGTATATCACCTTTATACGTTCCATCCCATCCATTTTGAATGTTTAATGATTCGTAAATAAATTGTCCCCATTGATTGTATACACGCAACTTCATTTTTGCAATTGTATTTCCGTACACGTACAGAATATCATTTTTACCATCATTATTTGGTGTAAATGTATTAGGGACAAAAATTGTGTTTCCTAGAGGATTATCGCTCTTAGCAGTTAAGCTGGTTGCGTCACTCAGTTGACAGTCAAGCTGACCTTTAGCCCTAACTCTTATTGTTACACTTTGATCAGGTTTCAAACCAGCTACCAGATAAGTAGTTCCAGTCGCTCCACCTGTAGGTGCAACCCATGTTAGTCCATTATCTAATGAAACTTCGTAAGCAGTTGCTCCTGGTATTGGATTCCACTGGAATGTTATTTCTGTTGCTTTGTTCTCTTTAACAGTAACCACTGGTGCCTCAAGTTTACCTAGTACAGTTACCACAACTGATGTGCGTGTTGTACTTGAGCATCCTGTTGCATTGCTACTTTCCACATAATAAGTTGTAGTTGTTGTTAGAGCCGGTGTAGTAAATGTTACACCCTGAGCAATTGAAGTTCCTCCGGTTGCTGCAGTATACCAGCTATAAGTAAGCGCTGCATCTGGATTGGTTACTGAAAGTGTAGCAGTTGTACCTGAACACAATGGCCCTTCAGCTCCTGATATTGCAGGTGGCGCTGTAGGAATTGGTGAAGCGTTTACTTTAACTGCTGTACGACCCGTACTTACACAAGATGCTGTTGAAGCTTCAACATAATATGTAGTAGTTGTTGTGATTGCAGGCGTAGTAAAGCTTGTGCCTGTACCAACAGCTGTTCCAGCAATTGGAGTAGTATACCATTTGTAGGTTACTCCATTAGTTTGAGGACTTGAAACACTCAATACAGCCGGAGTTCCTATACAGGCATCTACAACTGCTGAAACTACAATTGGTGTTTGTGGTTTTGGTGAAACAGTTACTGTTACTTTAGTTCTACCAGTTGCATTTCCACAACCTGAAGCACTTACTGCCAATACGTAGTAATCTGTATTAGTAGTTAAGGTTGGTGTGGTAAATTCTTCACCAGTAAATAATAATGTTCCTCCTGCTAACTCACTGTACCATTGGTACAAGATCCCTGCCTCAGCATTAGCTACTTTTAACACAGTTGATTCGCCGCTGCATATACTTGTTCCTGCACTAGCAACATCTGGTGTTTCTGGTAAAGGATTAACTGTAATTGTAACCACTTTTGCTGTTGCGGCAGTGTTCTCGCATTTATTAGCAGCCCTAACAGTTACATAGTAAGTTGTAGTTGCTGTTAACACCGGAGTAGTAAACTCTGCCCCGGTAAACACTGCATTGGTTAATGCTGCATCACTGTACCAGGTAAACACCGGATTAGTAGCGGTTGTACTGCTTGCTGTAAGCGTGGCAGTTGTGCCTGCACAGAATGGTGAGCCTGCTCCTGCTACAACAATGTCAGCTGCTGTGGCTGGTGGATTAACCGTTACGGTAACAACCTTAGCTGTGGCTGCTGTATTGTCGCATCTGTTATCGCCTCTTACTGTCACATAATAAGTAGTGGTTGCTGTTAATACTGGAGTAGTAAATTCTGCTCCGGTAAATGCTACATCGGTTAGCGCAGCATCTTTATACCAGGTGAATATTGGGTTTGTTACTGTTGTACTGCTTGCGGTTAGCTTAGCAGTTGCACCTGC
>NZ_JBFTIZ010000403.1:0-3160 GCF_056395165.1 Pedobacter sp. 10L46_2 | reverse complement strand
GTTCTGCAGTCAGGTTAAATTGCGCTCCGAGCTGGGGTAAAATACCCGCCCGAATAGAGAAGGTAAAAGCTGTGGTAATCACGGCAAAGCAACTCCCGTTGAATAAGGCACTCTTGTTAATGTTTTCGTTCATAATATAATGGTTATTTGGTTAGCAAAATCATCTTAAGGGATAGATTAAGTGTTTGGAAATATACAATTAATTTGTTTTTTTAAAAATAGTATATTTTTCATTAAGTGTTATTTATTAAACTTGATCTTTCTAAATATACGTTTCGCCATAATTCTGGATCCTTCTGCATTAGGATGTATTTTATCTGGCATAAGTTCAGGCTTATCTATCAACAAAACATGCATATCTAAAACCTCCACTTTATTCTCATTGGCCACATTCATTATTTTTGGGATAATCTGTTTTACAATCACAGGATCCCATATTCCTGCTGTATCCGCTACAAAAGACACTACAGGTAACAGCAATATAATACGTGGATGGGAAGACAAATCTTTAAAAGATTTAATCATAGCATGGTAATCCTGCTCATATTCATTTAATCTGGATCTGTTAATCAATTTGCTATCATTTCCACCAAGATCAATAACCACAATATCAGGATTACGCTTTAAAGCTTTCTGATACTCATTGGTTTTGTAATATGGTGAATCCCCGTTTCGCAGAAGCGTACAACCACTTACACCATAGTTTTCTACGGCATAACTGCTTCCCAGATATCTTTGAAGCTGAGCCGGAAAGGAGTTTTGCTCCCTGTTTTCCACCATTGCCCCATAAGTTATACTTGCTCCAATGCAGGCTACTTTAGTAACCGCATTAGAGTTAGTATAAAAGCAAAGTGCAAGTAATAGACTAAATAACATTTTCATCTTTTAAATTACTCACTAATGAAAGTATATGTTTTACCAGCAGTGGTATCGAAATCATAAAGAATGGTTTCGTTAATGGATGGCTTATTCAGGTTGGCCTTAGCAGATATAACTGGTGTAGCTATTTTATCAATCTGATAAAACTGATTTGGGTTATCTCCTTTTGCGGGTTTAAGAGAGTTTCCTTTTAGCACATTAGGAACACGTAAGCGACAATTACCACCAAGTTTTGATTTAATGGTAACCTTGCTCAATTTTCCATTTTTCCAGGTGATGTTCTCAATTTCAAAACCTCCTGGAGCTCTTAACCCACTAATACTTCCGTCCTTCCATTCATCAGGCATCGCCGGAAGCAGTTGGATAGAGCCATCGTGGGCCTGTAATAACATTTCAGTAATACCTGCCGTGCATCCAAAATTACCATCTATCTGGAAAGGAGGATGTGCATCAAACAAATTAGGGTACGTTCCCCCGCCACTGTTTTCACCACCTTTATTTAATCCTGTAGGCGTAAGCTGGTTTCTAATTAGTTTATAAGCATGATTACCATCCTGTAATCTGGCCCACAGGTTTACCTTCCATCCCATAGACCATCCTGTAGAAACATCTCCCCTCTGGATCAATGAGGTATGCGCAGCGTCAAACAATTCAGGAGTACGTAAAGGAGAAATCTGATTTGCAGGATACAAACCAAAAAGGTGAGAAACATGCCTGTGTTTGTCATTAGGATCATCCAGATCCTGCATCCATTCCTGCAGTTGGCCGTACTGCCCTACCTGCATTGGGGCAAGCCTATTACGCATGGCCTTAATTTTAGCTACAAGATCTTTATCCGTATTTAGTGCCTCGGCAGCTCTTATGGTGTTAGAGAACAGATCAAACACAAGCTGGTTATCCATAGTAGCACCAGCGGCTATAGATTTACCTTTATGAGCTCTTGGTGCATTTTCTGGCGACATAGAGGGCGATACCACCATCCATTTATGAACTGGTTCTTCTACAAGGAAATCCAAATAAAACTCTGCCGCACCTTTTAATGCCGGGTATACTGTGGCAAGGTATTTTTTGTCTCCGTTATATAAATACTTTTCCCAAACATGGCGACTTAACCACGCTCCGCCCATAGGCCACATTGCAGAATAAATACCATCAACCGGGCCGGTTATTCTCCAAAGATCCGTGTTATGGTGTGTTACCCAACCGCCGGAGCCATACATAACCTTTGYAGTTTCGCGCCCTGTATGAGAAAGGTCTTTTACCATTTCTATCAGCGGGTTATGCATTTCGGTCAGGTTAGTCCCTTCAGCTGGCCAGTAGTTCATTTCAGTATTAATGTTAATGGTATATTTACTTCCCCATGGCGGATCCATTTTATTGTTCCAAATTCCTTGCAGGTTGGCAGGTTGGCCACCTGGCTGAGAAGACGAGATCAATAAATAACGACCAAACTGATAATAAATAGCTGCCAATTGAGGGTCATTGCCATTTGCAAAGTCCTTTAACCTAACATCTGTAGGATTCTTAATAGAATCTGTTTTACCAAGATCAATTTTTACACGGTTAAAATATTTTTGATAAGCTGCAACATGATCCTTCAATAGCTGAGGATAGCTTTTCTTTAACGCAGCATTCAAATAGGTTTCAGAGCGTTTGTTTTCATCAGCACTGATGTCGTTATAGTTCACAAAATTGGTTGCAATAGAAACATATATGGTAACACTGTTCGCTCCTTTAACACTAACCTGATCATCTGATAAAGAAAGCTGTCCACCTTCATTTTTAACTTTTGCTATTGCATTAAATTTAACCTTACCTGGAACGTTCTCTCTGTCGCTGCTTATTCCCGACAAGTGTATTTCATTTGTATTAATAGCTTTAGCAGACCCTTTGTGCTCAGTTGCCATTGATGCGTTAAACGTTATGCTACCTGGCTTACTCGCGGTTAACCTGACTACTATTGCCTGATCTGGTATAGAAGAAAAAATGGTGCGGGTATAAGTAACTCCATTAACTACGTAAGTACTTTTAACTACGGCATCAGCAAGATTTAGCTCGCGGTAATAGTTCGAAAAGTTTTCATGCCCCGGAAAGTTCAGATTTAAATCGCCCACTGGCTGATACTTCATTCCGTTGTTCTTTTTAGACTGGATAGCCTTTTCAGCAAGCGCATTGGCTTCCACATATTTATCTTCAAAAAGTAGTTTTCTCACTTCTGGTAAAGCACCCAAAGCATCGGGGTTGTCATTGCGATTTGGGCTCCCACTCCATACTGTAGATT
>NZ_JBFTIZ010000402.1:0-3169 GCF_056395165.1 Pedobacter sp. 10L46_2 | reverse complement strand
TTATTGTATCTGTACACATGGTTTGCAAAACTAAACAGGGCTGTTAAATTCACTCCCTTATAGGTTAAAGAGGTATTAAAGCCTCCTGTAAAAGGTGGGTAAAGACTACCAAACTCCGCCACACTCATTGTTGTAGCATTATAATCTGAGGTTTTGGTTCCATCTGGATTATAATATAATGGATCACCCGTTTTTGGATCTACCCCTGCCCATTTAGGTGCATAGTGAGATCCATAAGGTAATCCTTCTCTTACAATCTCGGTTGTATTTTTCTCGAATCCCTCAGAACCAGCCAGTGAAGTGATTTTATTTTTGTTGTAAGCAAAGTTAAGTCCCACATTCCATTTTAAAGATTCATTTCTAATCACATCTACTCTAAGCTCAGTTTCTATACCTCTGTTACGCATTGAACCAGCATTTAAAGGCAATGCACCAACCCCCGAAGTAAGTGAAACCGGAAGATCTAAAAACAGGTTTGCTGTTTCCTTGTTATAAATATCGGTTACCAAATGTATACGGTTATTCCATACATCCAAATCAAAGCCAATATTCAAATCCTTAGCATATTCCCAATCATAGTTTGCACTACCGTAAGCATTAGGATAAATTCCGCTGTTACCTCCGTAAGAAGTGGTAGCAAAAGTAGGCAGGTAAGTAAAATTACCCGGAAACGGACTAGCTGTTGTACCGTAACTGGCCCGGAATCTTAAATCATTAATGAACTCATTGTTAGCGAGAAAGTTTTCCTTTTTAACATTCCAGGCAAAACCTACTGAATAAAAGCCATGCCATCTGTTCTTTAAAGGTAATGTTGAAGATCCATCATATCTATAACTCGCGTTAAGTGTATATCGATCGTCAAAGGTATAACGGCCAAGCGCTATATATGAGATCAGTGCATTTCTTGTTCTTCCACCATTAAATTCAGGAATAAACGAGTTTTCATCAGAACCCGGAGTTGCACCGGCAGGAGTTTCAGGTAATCGTGGATCTATACCGTAAGCAGTATATCCAAAGCTTCTGAAATGCTGCTTTGTAATCTCATAAAGTCCGGTTACTTCAAAATTATGTTTATCAATAACCTTTGAATATGTTATTCCTGAGGTAGAGATCATTGAAAAGTTACGTCGTAAATTCTCGCCAAAACTTCCTTTTTCTCCATTTTCGTTTGATCCGGAGTATGAATCAGGCCTAATAAACCGCTCATCGGTAGATTCCCTAAAATCTACACCCAATCGCGTTTTAATAGTCAAATCGTCGGTGATTTTATAGTTTAATGATCCGCTTAAAATCGTTTTGTACTGATTGGTTTTATTAGTGGTATTTAACAATCTTTCTAAAGCATTACTTCCCTCACGTTGGTCATAAATTTCATAATCATCTGAATTACCATAATGCACTAATGTTCCATCAGAAGCATAAGGATATTCATATGGAAGTGCATAATATACTGCCGACAATGGATTGCTTCCGCTACTGGATCCTTCACGTTCAATAAAGCTCGATTCTGAATAACCTAAACTTGTGTTTATAGAAGCTGAGAATCCGCCTGCATTAAAATCTACATTATTCCTTAAAGAATAACGTTCCATACCAGACCTAACTGCAATCCCATCCTGTTTATAATAATTTAAAGAGCTATAAAACCTAACATTTTCATTACCCCCGCTTGCATCCACCTGTTGTTCGGTAAACTTCCCGGTTCTAAAGAAGATATCTTTCCAATCCGTGTTTATTTTTCCAATGCTATCTAAAATAAGATCCGCCCTGTTTTGTTCTGTCGAGCTCATATTGGCATATTCTGGATTCTTTTTCGAGAATGTCCAGCCCGGCCCAATTTCTGATCCTGTTTCCAGTCCTATTTCTTCTTCAAACTGTAGCCTTTGTGCGGTATTCATCATATTAAACTTAGGCGAAGTTAGCTTGGAAATACCATATTGAGATTTATAATTGAACTGGACCTTTCCAGATTTACCTTTTTTTGTTGTAATCACAATTACACCATTAGCACCTTTAGAACCGTACTGCGCTTTTGAAGTAGCATCTTTTAAAACAGTAACACTTTCAAAATCGGACGGATTTAATGTTTGAAA
This sequence comes from Pedobacter sp. 10L46_2, assembly GCF_056395165.1. Classification (NCBI taxonomy): domain Bacteria; kingdom Pseudomonadati; phylum Bacteroidota; class Sphingobacteriia; order Sphingobacteriales; family Sphingobacteriaceae; genus Pedobacter; species Pedobacter sp. 10L46_2. The sequence goes on along the minus strand of NZ_JBFTIZ010000402.1, from coordinate 1,076 downwards.
ATAGGCATCCTCAACAGGTATTCCATCTAAAACATACAATGGAGAGGTATTCCCGTTTATTGTTCCTATTCCTCTTAAAATAACCTGAGCACTAGTACCCGGCTGGCCAGATCCTGAAGACACTTGTAAACCAGCTACCCTACCTTGCAAAATCTGATCGAAAGTTGAAAGGGGAACCTGGCTCATATCCTTACCTGAAACCACAGATGATGCACTTGCAGATTGTTCTTTTGTATAACTTGTGTAACCTGTAACTGTTATTTCCTGCAAATTCTGGCTATCAGTTCTCAGTGTTATATTAATTACTTTCCTATTCCCTACGCTAACAAGCTGCCTTGCGTAACCTACAAATGAAAACTCAAGATTAGAAGAATTATCGGGCACACGTATACTGTAATCACCATTAGCATCAGTTACAGCAGCTATTGCCAGGCCCGAAACTTTAATCGAAACACCAGGTATTGGTAACCCCGTATCATCAACAACTTTTCCGGTTACAACAATATCTTTTCTATTGGCCAGTACTGTTGGATAAATTACCACCAGATTGCTTTCCTTTAACACATAGGTAAGTTTTGTATCCTTTAAAATCTGGCTCATTGCTTCATCTAATGATACATCCTGAACATTAAGAGAATTCTTATTACTACTCGAAATTGTGTTGTTGCTGTATACAAAACGATACTCTGTTTGTTTCTCAATTGCCTTAAGCAATTCTTTAATGCTTAGCTGCCTGGCATTAATTGTAATCTTTTGCTGTGCAAACCCGGCAGCAGATACCTGCATACATAAAACGAGCAAAATAAATCCTGTAATTTTCATACTCAATAATATCCTGTCGCTTAAAGAATGACTGCTGGAATGTTCTAAAAGTACATGTTTTCTCATATTTGTTGGTTTAGGTTCTTTTTTATTTGTTTGATAGCCTGATTATAGCTATTTTTTTATAGTGATTTTATTATTTTCAATCTCAAACTTAAAGGGATAAGATAGTTGTAAAGCTTCCAGTGTTTTAACAATAGTCTCATTTTCAAATGTTCCTGAATAGCGGTAATCCTTTACCTCTTCATCAGCTA
>NZ_JBFTIZ010000401.1:0-3171 GCF_056395165.1 Pedobacter sp. 10L46_2 | reverse complement strand
GAATAAGGCTGGGAAAATACCGGCGTCCATGCCTGTCTATATTCAGACGTTCAATATCGGTAACTGGAAATTGATTGGATTGTCACGTGAGGTAGTTACTGATTACAGCCTGGGTATTAAGAACCTTTGGCCAGGCAAACTGGTAAGTGTAGCTGGTTATTGTAATGACGTGTCTAGCTATTTGCCTACCTCCCGGCATATCAAATCCGGTACTTATGAAGGTTTCGGCTCATTTTTCTGGTATGCTCAACCCGCTATATTTCCGGAATCAGTTTATGAAACTGTAATCGATAAAGTAAAGAATGAAAATCGTTAGGGTATGGATGTCATGACTAAAGAAATTCCTGCCGTCAAGGTAGAAAATAACCTGCTTAACCCATTGATCATCATTGGTGTATTGTTCTTTATTTTTGGTTTTGTGACCTGGCTAAGTGCAGTGCTGATCCCTTACTTGCAGATTGCTTGTGAGCTCAATAATTTCCAATCCTACCTGGTAGCTTTTGCTTTTTACATTTCCTATTTTGTGATGGGTGTTCCATCCGGATGGCTTTTAAAAGCTACCGGATTTAAAAAAGGAATGTCGCTCGGATTGCTGCTTGTCGCAGCAGGCTCCTTGCTTTTCATCCCCGCTGCTTTGAACAGGCAGTACGCTATTTTTTTGCTCGGGCTTTTTGTACAAGGTGCGGGACTTACTGTATTGCAAACGGCTTCAAATCCGTATGTGACCATTCTGGGTCCCAGGGAGAGCGCAGCAAGAAGGATCAGTTTTATGGGGATATGTAATGGTATTGCCGGAGCAATGGCCCCTGTAATCCTGGGTGCAGTAATCCTAAATGATGCAGACGCATTGAAAAGTAAACTGGGTTCCTTAAATGGTGCCCAAAAGCTTGTCGAATTAAATGGGCTGGCGGCTAAGGTAATTCTGCCATATGCAATTATTACATTGGTGCTTATCGCATTGTCGGCGGTGATCTACTTTTCTGCTTTACCCGAAATTGACGAGGAAGAACTGGATGCAGCTGAGAATGATCTGGAAAAAAGTACAAAGACTTCCGTTTTTCAATTTCCGCACCTGATCATTGGGGTTTTAGTGTTGTTTGGGTATACTGGTGTAGAAGTAATCGCAGGGAATAGCATTATTGGCTATGGGGCCTATCAGGGTATTCCACTGACAATGGCTAAATTTTTTACTTCTTTTACACTGATTAGCATGCTTGCCGGATACCTGATAGGGATTATATGCATTCCCAGGTATTTTAGTCAGGAAACAGCACTTAAGAGTTCTGCAGTATTAGGTATTGTATTCACAGTACTGGCTATGTTCAGCACGGGTTTAACCTCAGTCGTTTTTGTGGCCCTGCTAGGGCTGGCAAATTCATTGATGTGGCCGTCCATATGGCCATTAGCCATTTCAGGCCTGGGTAAATTTACCAAAGCGGGGTCTTCACTGTTGGTGATGGCAATTTCCGGCGCGGCAGTACTGCCACTTTTGTATGGGTACTTAGCAGACCATATGAACCCCCAGCAGGCCTATTTGATGGTGATCCCATGCTATCTGGCAGTGGGTTACTATGCAATCGCCGGTCATAAAGTGGGAAAGAAGAATAGCTGATTTATTTAAACAACGGAAGCATGATTTTAATAGCCGACAGTGGCTCAACTAAAACAGACTGGTGCCTGATCAAGAACTCGGGCAAGAGCCTTTACTTTAAAAGCGAAGGGTATAATCCTTATTTCTTTGCCAAATCAGCTATGATTGAATCCATTCGCAGTAGCATTTCTGTGCATATTGATCCAATGGAAGTTGCTACGCTTTATTTCTATGGTGCAGGCTGTGAGGCCGACAAAACCGGGTTGATGAATGAGGTATTGAGTTCAGTTTTTAGTAATTGCAAACAGTTATATGCAGATGTCGATTTGCTTGCAGCTGCAAGGGGGCTGCTCGGACAGAAATCCGGTTTTGCGGCGATACTCGGAACAGGAACAAATACCTGCATTTATGATGGAGTAAATATTGTTAAAAATATTGATTCACTGGGGTTTATACTGGGGGATGAAGGAAGTGGAGGTGCTATTGGAAAAAGGATTCTTAGTGATTACTTAAGGAATAAAATGCCATCGTCTGTTCGTATCCAATTCGAAAAGCTATACCGTTTTTCAGCTGAAGAGATTATCCATCAAGTGTATATCGAACCAATGCCAAATCGGTTTTGTGCCCAATTTGCTAAATTCCTTAATCATCCGGAAGTGGATGCAGATTACAGTTATCGGATAGTAAAAACATCTTTTCAGCAATTCTTCGAAAATCTGGTTAGCTGTTATCCCGGATATACAGCTTATTCATTCAATTGCGTAGGCTCAATTGCCTATCATTTCAAGAATGCACTGCTGGAGGTTTTAACTGAATTCAATATGAAGCCCGGGCTAATTATTCCCTCTTTAATTGAGGAGCTGGTAGCCTATCATCGGGCAAAATAAAATAAATCATCCGGGGGAGATGTTCATCTAATATCTATTGTTATCTGCCTGAGCAACATGTCTTTCAATATGGTGTACTGTAAACCTTAGGGTATCTCCAAGCCTTAATTTGATGAGTTTGGTTAGCGAGATCGGTGTTTTAGTTTTGGTCATGTTCACCTGTTCTGCCTGAGTTAATAATGACTTTAAATGTGCTTGCTGCATTAAAAAACGATCAATAGTTGTCACTGTCAGGCGCCTTCCAAAGGGGTTCATTTCCTTTGTTGTAGACATTTTTTTGATCCCGTCTGGTTTTATCTTTACCAGGTTCACAAAATAATCTCCAATGATACCGCTCTTAAAAATCCCTGAATTGCGTGTCACCTTTTGGGAACGAATCGCGCTTTCAATGACCGGAAGATAGAAGTCGCCATACAGGTTTAAATGTTCAATGCATTCTAAAATACTCCATTTATTTGGTGCAGATTTTTTATTCAACTCATCAATATTCAATTCTCTGAGCTGCTTAACTTTTTCGGTAGAATTTGCGGTTATAATTAAAAGATTCTCTATCAGTTGACTACTTATTATCTTCATCGTTGTTATTAATTTATACAAAAATGAAAAGAAACAATTTATTGGCTGTTGATTGAAATCAAGAATTTCGAATGCGACTCAAAGTTTCAGGAGTCATCCTAAGATAGGATGCTATAT
>NZ_JBFTIZ010000400.1:0-3182 GCF_056395165.1 Pedobacter sp. 10L46_2 | reverse complement strand
TTTGAGAACCCAGCGCAAAAAACATTCGTTCTAGATTCCTCGCGAAAATATGCTTCAAATTTCTTCTTACCCTATTTCGGAGTAAATGCCATCAATAAAGGCAATGAGGATATAATGCATAAATTAATTAGCAGTGGAAAACTTTCAGTAAAAGACATTCCAATCGGAACGAATAAGCTAAACCGCGTCTATCAAAATTCCAACATATATTTATTCAATTTTAAGATATTTAAATCCTATAAGTATCATAAGGAGATTGGTTTTTCGTGGCAATTGCGAACAGACCTTCATGCAAAATACACTAATGAATCGCTTGCCGTAATAGATGATTACACCAGGTTCATTAACAATTCCAATTTAACTAAAAATCCGTTTAACAATAGCGGATATGGTCAATCTTATCATCAATTCAGTCTAACCTACAGAGAAAACTATACTAAAAAGCTTGCTTTCGGTGTTAAGATTAGTTTATTAAGTGGAATTTCCTTTAACAGTTTAAAGACTGACCATTCGGCCATCCAGCCCGGACCAACAACGGATAAAATAGCTTTATCATTAAAAGGTACATATAAAGCAAGTTTTCTGGAGGCCAAAGATTTAGAAACTAACGACCTGATTCCTACATTTAAAAACCCGGGACTTGCGCTAAGCTTTGGCACAACATATACCTCAAAAAGCGGGGTGTTTATTATGGCTAATATAAAAGACCTTGGCGTAATACGATGGAGCAACAGTTCCTATGTTAGCAATTTTGACAACATGCTTAATCCTACCATAATCCCGGAGGATAATGGCCCAAACACCCCGCCCCGCAGTCCGAGGGATAAAGATCAAAGGATAACAAACCAGATTACAGATATTGTAAAAAATGATGCGGTAAATAAAAGCTTTTATACCCTCACAAATGCCAAAGCTGATTTCCTGATTTCTAAAACATACAGTTTCTATACACCTAGTTTTATGGTGTCAAAAAATCTGTTTTATAATGGCGGTGATGCAGCCCTTGTAAATAAATTCCGCTATTCTGATTTTTCTATAAGTGCAATTCCAATCTACAACTTCAATAACCTGTTTCTTTTTGGAATGCAGGGAATGTATCAAACCCCAAACTTTGAGTTCTTCTTAGGTTCAGATAATCTCCTTAAGACAACTCGAACCGCTTATGCAGCAATCAAAACCGATACATCGCCAAAGTCAGGATATAATGGTGCATCTTTTTACATGGGATTAGGTATTAAGTTTGGCTATACTGTAGAACACCCCCAAAACAGCAGCTATATACCAGGCTTGGATGATCAGGAAACAGGTTTCTTCAAACGCATTTTCAGTGTATTCTCTAAAAAGAGATGAAGTAAAAATTCACAATGATGGTTTAATTTCTAGATCGGTCGTCATCTCTCACGATGTTCAAGATGACACGGAAGGATAATGACCTGGAAGAATCTATTGTTCTAATACCAAAATATCAGAACAACTGTCTTACTTTTTTTTAGGTGTAGTTAAGACAAAATCCTTTAAGTAAAAGGGCTCGAAATAAGCAACATCTTCAAATCTGGAGCACGCATAGGCATCATGAGCAAGTTTACTCATGTAAGATGCTGAGTTAAAATTCAGTTCCGAAAATTTTGCATTTTCCTGCTTCAGCACACCAACGCACTTAGCGGCACCGTTGCCAATAAAAGTTATTACATTATCATTTAGATCCTCGGCAAAGCTCTGATCATCTATTATCTTAGCCACAACCGGAGTCACGGTTCTAAGATTATTATCATAAACAGAAGTAAATACCTCCATCCTTCTGGCATCAATCATTGCGCAAATCAGTCCATCGTAATCAGGATTTTGAAGCATAAATCCTTGTGCCATCATTTGAAGAGTAGGAATTGCAATTAATGGCTTATCAAGAGCAAAGCACAGTCCTTTTGCTGTAGAAACGCCAATACGCAATCCTGTATAAGAACCTGGCCCCATACTTACTGCTACAGCATCAAGATCCTCAAATTGCAATCCTGTAGAATCCATAGCCTCCTTTATAAACAAAGTTAAGCTACCGGCATGAATATTATTTGCCATTAGCTCTTTTAAAGCTATGGTCTTACCATCATGTGCTATTGCAGCAGAACAGACTTGTGTAGCGGTTTCAATTTGAAGTATAGTAGCCATCAGTTTAAATTAAAAATATCATTACGGAACAGGATCATGGCCATGACCACCCCAAGGATGGCACCGGCCAATACGTTTCAAAGTTAACCAGCCTCCTTTAAACGGACCATGCTTTTTAATAGCCTCAATACCATATTGAGAACAAGTAGGCGTATATCTGCAACTTGCTCCAAGCAATGGAGACAATAACCATTGGTAAAGCTTTATCAAGCCTAAAAAAAACCAGCCAATTAGCTTTTTAATTATCCCCATCAGCTTTTTTCATTTCATTGGTCCCAACGGCTGCAACTAATTTTTTAAAAACTCCGGACATTTTTTTCTCAAAAAATGAATAATCGTAAATCTGCTTGCCAATAAACTGCACAGAAAGCAACAATAGCTCATTAGAACCGACAAGAGATGTGTAAAGCTGTGATTGTTTTTCAAGGCGATAAACCTCACGGGTGCGGCGTTTAATCAAGTTTCTATCTACTGCCCTTTTAAAGCGTTTTTTAGAAACATTAATTACAACCTGCACAGGATATTTGTGCGCTGTATCTACGTATAAATAAGATACACGAAAGGGGTATAATAAAAAAGAAGAACCGTTCTTAAATAGCAAGTCAATTAACTTCCTGCTACATAACCGTTCTTCTTTGTTAAATGTGTTCATGTTTTTGATCGCAACTTTGCAGATGTCCTGATCTGCTAACACCTAAACGTGCTGCAATCAAAAATTATGCTTTATGACGACGTTCGTCAGAAACTGATAATCTTTTTCTTCCTTTTGCACGACGTGAAGCTAATACTCTTCTACCGTTTGCTGTAGCCATTCTTTCGCGGAAGCCATGCTTGTTTCTTCTCTTTCTTTGCGAAGGTTGGAATGTTCTTTTCATAACTGTATTATATCTTAGACTATTTTTTTAATTAAGAGGTGCAAATATAGTGCGATTTTTTTCTAATTGCAAATAGAATTAGAATTTTCTATAAGCCTAGTGCAGCTTTCAACTTCACATACCCTGTTTTACTCACTGGCAGCC
>NZ_JBFTIZ010000399.1:0-3185 GCF_056395165.1 Pedobacter sp. 10L46_2 | reverse complement strand
CTTCTAACATCATAGAAACGATGCTCTTCAAACGCAAGCTCTATCTGACGTTCGTGTCTGATAGCAGTACGCATATCAGTCTGTGCCATTCCAGCAGCCAGATCCGGCATATTTACACTAGCCCTTGACCTGATCATATTGATGGCCTGACGGGCTGAGAAGCTTGATCCGGCTGGTACAACATCGGGGCCATAGGCTTCATTTGCTGCTTCTGCAAAATTGAGCAAAACTTCAGCATACCTGATATAAATCCAGGGCTGGAAGCCAGCATTACCCCATGGATTCTGCAAAGGATAGGCATCGTTCATGAATTTTTTAAGATAATAACCGGTTTTTGTAGTATTCCAGTTGTCATTTCCATCTCTGCTATCTTTTCCGCCTGGTATAAACGTTTCTATATTACGCTCGCGATAAGCTGCACCATTATACAAAATGGTTGCTTTAAAACGCGGATCACGATTTTCATAAGGTTTAGCTGGATTATACAGAGGGTTACTGGTATTTGCCGGAAGGCCGTTGGTTAGATCATAAACGTCTACCAGGTTTTGCGTAGGGGTATTTCCGGCCCAACCGCCATAGCCATTTGGTCCGTTAGCGATTTCCAGGTGAGTGTGATTGGCATTCTTGGTATACACACGTTCAAATATGGCTTCATTACTTTCGTTAATCAGGAACATATTACCATAGCCTCCCTGATAGATTCCATATTTGTTTAGGCCAATTACCTGCTGTGCTGCATTTACCGCAGCTTGCCAGGTACCCGCTGCTTCATATAAAGGACTGGCAGCATACAGCAATAATCTGGATTTTAGTGCCAATGCAGCACCTTTGGTAGCCCTGCCCAATAACCATGAATTATCATTATTCAACGGCAATTTAGCCGCAGCGTCATCAAGCTGTGCTGCTACATAATCAATACCCTCTTTAATAGTTGAACGTTTGAATAGCGCAGGATCCTGAAGGTTATCTGTTAAGCCAAGCACCTGATCTCCCATAAGCACTACCTTTCCGTAGTTACGGATCAGATCCTGATAACGGAATGCCCTGATGAACTTTAACTCACCTTCGAGTCTTGTTTTACGCGCGGCACTCATTTGTATGGTAGTTAAAACCTTGAGGGCATAATTGCACTCGCGAATGCCGCGGTAGCTTCTGCCCCATAATACGCCAAGTGCTCCCAGGTTTTCCGGGGCTAACTGCCCTCTTTGTACCAACCAGGTATTGTCATCATTATTATAAATGGACTCATCAGTCAATGAACTCCACATGCTATATTCGAACCCACGTCCAAATCCTGGATTGGTTCCATCTGCTTCTTTATCTTGCAGCCTTGTTCCAATGTAACTATTGGTTACAAAAGCCTCAAACACGGCGGTATCTGTTTCCAACGTATTCGTTGGGATCCGGTCTGTTGCAGTAACATCCAGAAAATCCTTTTTACATGAACTCAGTGCCAGTACACCGCTTAATAAAATAAAAACTGGTATGCTATATTTGTACTTCATTTTTACAAGATTTAAAATTTAACGTTTGCACCTAAATTGATGATCCTTTGCTGCGGATAAAACTGTCCGCTTTCGCTGCTACCTTCAGGATCATAGTCTTTTACTTTAGTGATTGTGAATAAGTTAAAGGCACTTGCAAATATCCTTACTCCGGAAACCTTGATCTTTGATAGAAAATCTCCTTTCAGGTTGTAGGCAAGCTCTACGTTCTTAAGACGCAGGAATGAAGAATTATTCAGCCAGAAATTGTTTTTATAAGCACCCCCACTAATGGCGTTACCTGCACGTTCAGTCACTTTTGGAAAAGATCCGTTAGGATTGGAAGGGCTGAACCTATTATCGGCCCAACTGCTATAAAAATTACCTATACTACCTGATTCTGGCAATACATACTGGCTTACCCTTGCCTGTCCTGCGAACAATACCGAAAGATCGAAGTTTTTATAAGAGGCATTGAAGTTAAAACCATACGTAATTTGAGGAATGTTACCATATTTTGCCATGCTCATATCATCTGCGTTGAGCACGCCATCACGATTATAATCTTCATAGATCAGGTCGCCGATTTTCGCTCCTGAAACATGAGGATTATTATCCAGATCAGCCTGGGTACGGAAGATGCCTATCGCATTGTACAACAAATAACTGTTCAGTGGCCTGCCGGTCTTTTTTTGGTAATCTAACGTACCAGAGGCTTCATCGATGAAGATGACTTCACTTTTAGCATAAGTCATGTTACCAGACACACCCCAGTTGAATTCATTTCCACGATGCGTATAGCCCAGTGTACCCTCAAAACCTTCACTGTTGACTTTACCAATATTTTCTGAAGGAACTAATGGATTGTAATTTGAACTGCCATCATTATAAGGATTCACAATACCAGAAGATCCAGGAAGAGAGGCATTACGTGTTGCAAGGATGTCGGACCTTTTTTGTTTGAAATAGATCGCCTCAAATGTGAAGTTTTTCAGGAATGTAGCGTTAATCCCTATGTCAAGTTTTTTTGATACTTCCCAGGTAATATTCGGGTTAGCAAGTTTTGACAAACCCACTCCCGGTTGAATAGTTGGCGCACCACCTGGTGCTTGCGCCACAAAGCCATTACCTACCAGAATGTAATTATCATAGTACTGAAATGCATTAACATTGTCATTACCCAACGAACCATAAGAAGCTCTTAACTTCAGTTCGTCGAAGAACTTCACATTATCACCGAACCATTTTTCTTTATTGATGCGCCATCCAGCAGAAACCGAGGGGAAAGTACCCCATTGTTTGCCAGGAGCAAAGATGGATGAACCATCGCGACGCAGTTGACCTTCAAATAGATATTTATCGTCGTAGGCATACGCCAGTCTGCTGATTATACTTTTGCGGGTATAGTTTGAACTGTAACCGGAATTCAGAAAATCTGTTGCTGCTGTTCCTCCCTGAGAAAGCTCAGGCAATTGGTTTGACAGGTAATTGAAGCGATCAGCGTCAAAGAACTCAAGGTTATTTTTGCTTTGCTCATACCCCACAAAGGCGTTAATATTATGTACACCAAACTTACGCTCAAAATTCAGTTTAATGTTTGAAGTAAGTAATGATTCTCGTTTTTGCGATTCTTTAAGGGTGGCTTTATTGTTATTCCCTCCATAAACACCTGAAGTGTATGTATCGGTTGATGCTTGATAC
>NZ_JBFTIZ010000398.1:0-3221 GCF_056395165.1 Pedobacter sp. 10L46_2 | reverse complement strand
ATTTTTTATCATCAGGCTTGAAATGTAAGGTTATCGCATTTTTAAAGTCATCCAGATCAATATCACAGAGATAGGAATTTGGAAAAGATTGGCGTTTCTCCGTATAAAAAGAAATTGGCTCACTTACCAGTTTTTGCCTTTGCCATATGGTAATTTCAGCTCCGTCATCAGATTTTTCCATATCAGCATACAATTTGTAATGACCTTTAGGCAGCTCACTAAGATCTATCTTTACTTGTCCGCCACCCGTAGCGTGTAAAATGTTTCCATCTATTTTTACCGCGCCCCCAATAGTATATTGCATTAGTTGAGGATAAACCATAAGCGTGTCGGGTATGTACACCTTGGTTAGTTCCTCGGTTGGTAAAACAAGGTTACTGTTAATTGATTTGTCTGCATAATAGAATGCTACAGAAGTATAATCTCCAGGTTTATTGTTTTTTTCCGGACCATGTTCAATAGTGTGTTTTATTTCTTTTTCAAAAGGCATTTTGTCCGATATAAATAGCCTGTATCCTCCGGTTCTGGCGTATGGCAAAGAATAATCAAGAGAGCCATGAAGTGGTAGGCTCATTTTTCTGTCCCAACGGTCAAGCAAAGCATACCATCCACCATTAAAATAATCTTCCGAGCCTGTTCCATGCATTCTCATCTCACCGTCTATAGTAGTTACATCATCACCCTCAAAGAATAATGTCATTCCCGGATTAAGCCCCTGAGCTTGAAGAATTGTCCCCACATAATGTCCCTTGCCTTTTCCCTCTAAGAATAAATGAGGTGTTTCTGGTTTAGTATTTTTATCCGGATTCCAAAAGGCATAGAATTTACCTTCTTTTGAAGGTTCATATTTGGTGTCTTCCACGTAAACATCTGCCTCAATATTTATCGGGGTTGATGCTGTTCCAGGAGTACCCTGAAGTTGTAAAAGTTCTATTTTTGCCTTTTTAGTAAAGGGCATCGGGAAGTAGCAGTAATTGGTATTGTCAGCCGAGCCCAGTAGCAGACTTTGCATAGACTCTTTGCCAAAGGCATAACCAAAGAAATCTGCCACAGGCATAAATATTGCCGGTTGTTCATCGTCCCAGCTCATCTTAATTAACACATTTTTATTTAGACCTCTAAAAGAATCGGCATGATGCAATTTTATACCAGTTATTCTTCCTCCTTCATTTATATCTGCAATGGTAACTGATTTGGAGGGGGTTAATATACTTTCAGTATGGATCGGTTTGCTATTTAGCTTAGCCACTTTGTTCCAATCATCACCAAGCGTAGTTAATACAAGTTTTTCCTGTTCATTAAGTTCAGAACTAAAATTTCTAATCTGGTAATTCTTGGGATAGCTTCTATATTGAATTTGATAGAATTCCATCTTTTTACCTCTCGAAACGATTTTGCAGCCATTCTTGAATGAGATTGGAAAATAACAAAAATAGCCGCCAAGTTCATTGCCTGTTAATGGCGAAATAAAAGGAAATACTTTGCCTGAGAAAAGATCTGAAAAACGAATTGAAAAGTTAGGTTTTGCTGATCCTCCGAAATAAAAATCAAGCATATCATTATTCGGTGTTGGCGTCCAGATCCTATTGATTACCCCGTTTCCTTTAGCTTCAAATATCACTAATGAGCTATCCGCATTTTTGCGTATAAAAGAATATTTGCCACTAAACCCATCATCATTGTTTCCTGTGGTATCGTAAGAGGAGACCTGCTTTACTTTGGTATCCTTCCAATATTTAGGCAGGTCTTGTATCAAGCATAATTTATTTAACTCAGTTGTTGTGTTTATTTGGTTGTTTTGGGCTATGGCGTTAAGGGTTAAACCACTTACCAGTAAGCATAGATAGGCTCTTTTCATCCGCTTAATTTAATTATTTTCATCAATAATTTCTAAAAATTACATCAAGAGAACACTTAAATGTAGATACCAATGTTAATATTCTTATATTTGCTAATATTTGTAGTATTTCAATTATTGTTATGACCGTTACTGTACTTCCAATTATAGAACCAGAATCTATTCCTGCTGCGCCGCTTGCTAAAGTTATGAATGAAAGATTACGTCGTTTGGCTACCGAGTTGAAAGAAATACACCTTATAGAATTGGAATCTGTTGAACCTCTGTTTGAAGATCTGGTAATCTATATAGGTTATAATAATAAATATGGAATCCGTTGGAAAATAGTAAACGACGTTCCCTTGAAGATAGAAACCATTGTGGCTGATCAATGCGCATTGCTAGGCTATATTAAATGGAAAACGGCAACACTTAATAGTTTCCATGGAAGATAGTATCCGCTAAGTTAACATATGGGTTTGACGATAAAGCTTTGGAGTCTTTCCCGTGATCATTTTAAAACTTTTGTGAAAAGAAGCAAAATTGTTAAAGCCCGACTCAAAGCATATCTGCTTAATATCCATTTTGTTTTCAAGAATTAACTTGCAGGAATAGCCAATTCTTATATCTACAAGGAATTTTGAAAAAGTCTTACCGGTTCGGGTTTTAAAATAACGGCAAAAGGAATTTGGAACTAAGTCTGCAACAGAAGCTATTTCTTCCAACTGAATTTTTTTCTTGAAATTATTTAGCGCAAAATTGTAAATGTTATTCATTCGTTCATTTTCAGATGCACTATAATCGTATTTAAAACCTATAGAAGAAAGCAGCGCAATTTGAGGAAGGTTTGCTATTGCCATTAAACATTCAAGAAGCGTTATTATTTTAGTTATGCCATCGCTTTGATATATTTTCTCAATATATGCAGCTATTTCTAAGGCATTTTTTTCCTGTATGAGAATCCCTCTCTTGGCCTTTTCGAGAATGTTTTTAATGGGCTTGGTTTCAGGAAGATGTAGAAATCGTTCGCCAATAAAGTTATCGTAAAAATGAATTACCGTAGAATATGGTTCTTTTGATCCGGCATCGTCAAAATAAGGGGAGTCATATTTCCAGTAATGAGGTAAATCGCTTCCCACCAAAACAATATCTCCAGGCGCAAATCTCTTAATGTTATCACCCACAAACTGAGTGCCCGTGCCCTTATGAAAGCAGATCAATTCTATTTCAGTATGGTAATGCCATCTGTTATTGATATTTGGAATCATGTCTTTTCTTACACTAAAAGAATGATCTGCACTGTTCGGAATAGTTAGGTGTTGCGGTTTCATCTCTTACTATTATAGCCAAAATATACTTCAAAAAAATATTTTAATACTATTTA
>NZ_JBFTIZ010000397.1:0-3225 GCF_056395165.1 Pedobacter sp. 10L46_2 | reverse complement strand
CAGTTGTAATAGATACATTGGCCTTGCTGGCAATGTCTTTTATTGATGCTGGTTTCATCTTACTTGTCCCTCACCTTTAACAATCCATTTTTCTGTAACTAGTTTTTCAAGGGCAAAAGGCCCTCTGGCATGCAATTTCTGAGTAGATATGCCAATTTCCGCTCCTAAGCCAAAAACCTGTCCATCAGTAAATCTTGTTGAAGCATTTAAGTATACCACAGCCGCATCAACCTGGTTTAGAAACAATTCAGTTTTAACAGGGTTTTGAGTAATAATTGCCTCAGAATGTTTTGAAGAGAACTTTGCAATATGATCAAGTGCTTCATCGATACTATTTACAATTTTCACAGAACACTTGAAATCAAGGAACTCTCTTCCAAAATCTTCGGGTTCAGCTTTATTAATTAAAGGATAATTCTGATCTTTTAAAATCCTATAAGAGTCTTCATCGGCAAATATCTCAACATTATATCCAGCCAGCATTGGTGCAAGCTTTTCCAGAAAAGTTTGTGCAATTGCCTTATCTACCAAAACAGTGTCTAATGCATTACAAACGGAGGGCCTTGAGACCTTGGCATTTACCACTATTTTAGCAGCATCATCAAGTTTAGCCGACTCTTCTACATAAGTATGGCAAACACCAGCACCAGTCTCTATTACCGGTACTAAAGCGTTTTTGCGAACGAATTCAATCAACTGATTGGAGCCTCTAGGGATAATTACATCTATATATTTTTCTGCAGTTAAAATATCTAAAATATACTTTCTTTCAGCAGGAAGTTGTTGTACAATATTTATATCAAGGTTATTTTCAGCAAGGACCTTCTGAATCAATGAAACTACAAACAAATTAGTATGATAAGCATCCTGCCCCCCTCTAAGTAAACAAACATTTCCTGATCTAATGCATAAAGCGGCTACATCAAGTGTAACATTTGGTCTTGATTCATAAATTACGCCAACTACACCAAGAGGAACCGTTCTTTTTTGAATAAAAAGTCCGTTATCGATTGTCTTTTCAGAAAGGATCTTGTTGGTTGGATCTTCCAGGTTTGAAACATCAACCAGGCTTTTGCTAAGCTCAATAATTCGTTCAGCATTTAACAGAAGACGATCCTTCTTGGGGTCAGTGTCAGACATCTTCTCCAGATCCTTTAAATTCTCAGCAATGATATCTTCTTTTCTCTCAGAAATAATTTGTGCAATTCGGGTGATTATGCTTTGCTTATCCTTATCACTGAGTGTTGATATGGATTTTTTGGCATTCTGTGCACTGATTAACTGGTCTTCTATCGATTCCATTATCATATTATAATATTACAATATCACTGGCATTGGCTATCTCCAGGTTATGTTGTTTAGCATTTTTACTAATCGTGTTCGACGATACTTTAGCCTGTGCTACGGCTACAATATTTTTCTGCTCGTCAATAATTTCAAATATTTCGCCATTAGCGAAATCTACTTCAATAGATTTTACACCAACAGCAAGCAAGCTTTTTCTTTTTTTAATTGCTTCGCTGGCACCAGCATCAACCATGAGTCGACCAGTTACCAGGCTACCACTTGCAAGCCACTTATTTCTTGCAGATATTGAGCAGTTTTTGGGTGTGCAGATAGTGCCTGACTCTCCTTTTGCTGCTTTTAGTATTCCGTCTGGTGTTCTAACGCCAAAAATAACGACCTTGATTCCCATTGTAGAAGCAAGGTTTGCGAAGGTTAGTTTAGAAATCATACCACCCAACCCTACCTCAGATGTATTTTTGTTAGCTAAAGAGAATACATCGTTATTTATGGATTCAATTGTGTCAATTACGTTTCCATCTTTATCCAGTACACCCGGAACTGATGTACCTAAAAGGATAAGAGAGGCACCAAAACCAACACCTAATAAAGTAGCAAGTTCGTCATTATCTGAGAACTTTAGCTCTAAATTACTAACTACATCATTTTCATTGGCAATTGGAATTACACCATTTTTCCATAATTCCTCGTAAGTTTCTTTTAGCTGAAGGAATTGAGTTCTATGAGAAAAATGCTGTCTCTCGCATAAACTTTGTGCAATAGAAATATTATAGGGTTTAAAATGTTTTGAATAAGTGCTTAACAATAGCGGATTACCAATTGAAGCAGCAGCTTTTCGCTCACTAATTTTACCTTTATAATTTTTTATGTATTTTTTTCCAGCTGCAACTGCACCTGAAGATACCAGTATTAAGTGGTGATTAAGAGCAAGTTCTGCTACTTGCCGGGTTATATCTGCAATTATTGCTTCATCAATTTCTCCTTTAGAGGTAGTGATGGAAGCGGAACCTAATTTCAATACAAGTATAGACTTGGTCATTGTGGCTGTTATAGTTTATTTGGCGCGAAAATTCGAAAATAGATAAATTACTGCGTATCTCGTAACTATAAAATAAAAAAATCCTCCTTTTTATTAACTAAAGAGGAGGATTTAGGGAATAAGTTTATCTAAAAGTTCATTAAACCAATGAAGCTTCTAAGCTAATCTCTACGTTATAAGCCTTACTTACAGGGCATGTGGCCTTGGAACCAGCCGCAATTTCCTGGAACTTGGCATCATCAATTCCGGGTATGTCAGCTTTTAGGACAAGATGTGAAGTAGTAATCACTCCATTATCCAAAGTGACAGTTGCTTTGGTTTCTAATGAAGTTGGATTAAATCCAGCTTCCGTTAAGTCTAAGCTTAGTTTCATGGTGAAACAGCCAGCATGAGCTGCAGCCATCAATTCTTCAGGGTTGGTTCCAATTCCATCAGCARAGCGACTATTAAATGAATATTGTGTTTTATCAAGTACTTTGCTATCGGTTGTAAGGTTTCCTGAACCTTCTTTAATAGTGCCATTCCAAACGGCTGTTGCATTACGTTTCATTTCAATAAATTAAGGTGATTATTAAAAGGTTGTTTATTTTGTTTTATCGCGATTTCTATTCAATTTGATTTTGATCTTCCCGTCTTCGCCATCAGTTGCTAGTAAATGTAATACAATTCCTTTCATCCTTCTTGCTCTTTTTTCATTTTTATCTGTAATCTCAGCATCCTTTTTAGGATTTCTTAAGGGTACATCCAAAGTAATGTTAGTCCCGGTTGACATTGAGTATACGCCGGCAATATCCATATTCAGCAAGCTCGAATTAATTTGCATAGGGTTGATGGTAATTTTTTGACCACGTACATCAAACTTTCCATTCAAGTTCGTAAAT
>NZ_JBFTIZ010000396.1:3258-5857 GCF_056395165.1 Pedobacter sp. 10L46_2 | reverse complement strand
AAGGATCCGTTATAAAGCCGCACTTCACCCAATACTGTTTGAGCTAATGCCTACCAAATTCACCATCCCGCAATTACAGAATTTGTATGAACAGGTTTATAATGCCAAAATTGACAACCGGAATTTTATCCGCAAAGTCAACTCTACGGACTTACTAATCAAACTTACTGAAAAAGACAAGTCCAGTTCCAAACGTGGGGCTTTTTACTACACTCTGGATAAAACCAAATACAAAGCTAAATTCCAATCTTTTTTAAATTTCATACCCAACCCAGAGAATCTTATTAGCTGATAATCAAAATAATGTGAAATAAATTTCATAATAATTTTCTTTTGTTAAAAAAATAAACGTTAATTAGACGTTTATTATAGTTACTATGAATTTAACCAAATATGTCATCGGTGTTGATTACGGATCGGATTCTGTTCGCTCGGTAATTGTTAATACCGAAAATGGAGCAGAGGTATCCTCTTCAGTTTATTATTATAAAAGGTGGCAAAAAAACCTCTACTGTAAGCCATCATTAAATCAGTTCAGACAGCATCCACTTGACTACATCGAGGGATTGGAGCATACCATTAAAGAGTGTATCGCAAAAGCGGGTGGTACAGCAATAGCAGATTCCATAAAAGGAATTGCCGTAGATACTACAGGTTCTACTCCGGTAGCGGTTGACAAAACCGGAACACCCCTTGCCCTCACTCCTGGCTTTGAAGAAAATCCAAATGCCATGTTTGTATTGTGGAAAGATCATACAGGAATCAAAGAAGCAGCGCAGATTAATGAGCATGCCACAAAATTTAAAACAAACTATCTTAAATATGTGGGAGGAATCTACTCTTCAGAATGGTTCTGGGCAAAACTGCTTCATGTGTTAAGAGAAGATCCTGCTGTTCGTGACGCTACCTTTTCATGGGTGGAGCATTGTGACTGGATCCCTTTCTTGCTAACTGGAGGCGATGACGTCAGAAAAATGAAAAGGAGCCGCTGTGCAGCGGGACATAAAGCCCTTTGGGCAGAAGAGTTTAACGGCCTTCCGCCAAATGATTTTTTTAGTAAATTAGACCCCCTATTGTCTGGATTTACTGAAAGGCTATTTCAGGACACCTATACTTCAGACGAACCTGCTGGAAGATTAAGTGAGGAATGGGCCGAGAGATTAGGATTATCAACAGATGTAGTTGTTGGTGTAGGTGCTTTTGACGCACACATGGGTGCCGTTGGTGGACAGATATTACCATATCACCTTTGCAAAATCATGGGGACAAGTACCTGCGATATTCTTGTTGCCCCCTTGCAAGACCTGGAAGGCAAACTGGTAAAAGGCATTTGCGGACAGGTAAATGGCTCAGTTATCCCAGGAACAATGGGACTTGAAGCTGGTCAATCGGCTTTTGGTGATGTATATGCATGGTTCAAAAACTTAATCAGCTGGCCATTGAATCATCTGCTCACTGAATCTGCGTTAATCGATCAGGCTACAGCCGTTGCTTTAAAAGATGAACTGGAAGCAAAAATTATTTCCCGTCTAAGCGAACAGGCTGAACAATTAGGCGACGAAGATTACGCAGAGCTGGCCGTGGACTGGTTAAATGGAAGACGAACGCCTGATGCCAATCAAGAACTTAAAGGAGCCATAGCCGGTTTAAGTCTGGGAACCGACGCGCCAAAATTTTTCCGAGCCTTAGCTGCAGCAACCTGTTTTGGGGCAAAGAGTATCGTTGATAGGTTCGAAGACCAGGGTGTACCTGTAAAAGGAATAATTGGTATAGGCGGAGTAGCCCAAAAATCACCTTACATCATGCAGATGATGGCCGATGTATTAGAAATGCCAATAAAAATTCATCGATTTGAGCACACCTGCGCACTCGGAGCGGCCATGTTTGCTGCAGTAGCAGCCGGTATCCATCCAAATATTGAAACTGCAATGGAAGCAATGGGAACAGGATTCGAAGCAGAATACCAGCCCAATCTGAATAAACGAAGAATGTATCGCCAGCATTACCAGGAATATCTGGCTTTAGGTAGATATCTGGAGAAGTACAATAAGAGAGAAATCAAACCTTATGTATCATGAGCATTTATAAAATAATACGTGAAACTGCCTATGAGGCTAACATGGAATTACCAAGGCTAGGTCTTGTGTTATTCACTTTTGGAAATGTTAGCGCGGCCGACAGAGATGAAGGTGTTTTCGCTATCAAACCAAGCGGAGTGCCATACAAAGATCTTTCACCAGATAAAATGGTTATCGTTGATTTTGACGGAAATACTGTAGAAGGAACGCTCAGACCATCCTCTGATACCAAAACCCATGCTGTGTTATACAAACATTGGGAAGGAATCAATGGCATTGTACATACCCATTCAACCTATGCCACATCCTGGGCACAGGCGCAAATGGATATACCCATTTTTGGTACTACCCATGCCGATCACCTCACTGTGGATGTACCCTGTGCACCACCAATGAGTGATGAGATGATTAAAGGAAACTACGAATACGAAACGGGCTTTCAGATCATTAATCACTTTACTGAGCTCGGTTATAGTCATCATGAGGTTGAAATGATACTGGTGGGAAATCATGCTCCGTTT
>NZ_JBFTIZ010000396.1:0-3247 GCF_056395165.1 Pedobacter sp. 10L46_2 | reverse complement strand
CCTGGGGTAAGACAGCAGAAAAAGCGGTATACAATAGTGCAGTACTGGAATCAATTGCACATATGGCCTTGCTAACAAGGCAAATCAATATGCATTCACCAAAATTAAAAGATGCATTAATAAAAAAGCATTTTGAACGTAAGCATGGCCCGGACAGTTATTATGGTCAGTAAAAAAATGATATTAACAGGGGGACTCCTGATTGGAGCCCTGATAGGCGTAAATGCACAGCAAAAAGACTTTCATGATTGGGCTAAGACGCCTCCTATGGGATGGAACAGCTGGGATTGCTTTGGCCCCACTGTAGTGGAATCTGAGGTGAAAAGCAATGCGGAATATATGTCTAAAAATCTGAAAGCTTTTGGATGGGAGTATGTGGTGGTAGACATTCGCTGGTATGTTGGAAACGACAAAGCGCATGGTTATAATGAGACGGATCCAGATTATGTACTGGATGAATACGGCAGATTTCAACCAGCAGTAAACCGCTTCCCTTCAGCAGCAGGCGGTAAAGGGTTTAAGCCCCTTGCCGACTACATTCATAAAAAGGGGTTGAAATTTGGTATTCACATCATGCGGGGCATTCCGATAGAGGCGGTAAAACGTAATCTGCCAATCATGGGGAGTAAGGCTACCGCCAAAGACATTTACAGCACAGATCTGCAATGTAAGTGGCTACATGACATGTACACTGTAGTGGCCGGACGTGATGGAGCACAAGAATATTACAACTCGCTATTTAAGCTATATGCATCGTGGGGTGTAGATTTCATTAAGGTGGATGACCTTTCCAGACCTTACCATACCGGAGAGGTAGAAATGATCCGTAAAGCAATCGCACTCACAGGTAGAAAGATCGTACTGAGTACTTCGCCGGGAGAAACACCTATGGCAAGTGCTTCCCATGTGCAGGGTCATGCCAATATGTGGCGCACAGTAGACGATTTTTGGGACAACTGGCCCATGTTGAAAGATCATTTTCATGTATTTGAGCGATGGAACAAATATCGCGCACCTGGTGCCTGGCCTGATGGAGACATGCTTCCTCTTGGGAAAATTGGAATTCGCGCAGAACGAGGAAATCCAAGAATGACGGCATTTACCAAAGATGAGCAATACACACTGATGACACTGTGGACGATATTCCGTTCCCCATTGATGTTTGGAGGTGACCTGCCAAGCAATGACGCCTTTACCCTTTCCCTATTAAACAACACAGAGGTGCTCAATATCCTAAACAACAGCACCAATAACAAACAATTGTTTCGTAATGAGGATGGAATCTGCTGGGTGGCAGATGATCCAAAAACTGGAGATAAATACGTCGCTTTGTTTAACCCGGGTGATGGCAATGAAGCAGCAAACATTTCTGTAAACTTGAATGACCTTGGATTTACCGGGGTCTGCAAAGTGAGAGATCTTTGGAGCAAGAGTAATAAGGGTAGGGCTAAAGGAACATATACAGCAACAATCAATAAACATGGAGCAGGTCTGTTCCGTATTTCAGCAATTAAGTAAAACACAGTATTAAGATATGATAAACTTAAAAGAATTAGAAATTTGGTTCATCACGGGTAGTCAGCACCTGTATGGAGAGGAGACGTTAAAGCAAGTAGCTGATCACGCAAAGCAAGTGGCATCCTCACTAGACGCTGCTCCGCAAATTCCCGTTAAAGTTGTTTATAAACCAATAGTAAAAACACCTGACGAGATATTTGAAACCTTGCAACAGGCCAACTTAACTACCAATTGCATTGGTGTAATCACATGGATGCATACTTTCTCACCTGCAAAAATGTGGATAAGAGGACTGAATATTCTTCAGAAGCCTTTATTACACCTACACACTCAATTCAACAGAGACATTCCCTGGGATACCATTGATATGGATTTCATGAACCTGAACCAGAGTGCACATGGAGATCGTGAATTTGGCTTTATTGTAACCAGGATGCGCAAAGATCGAAAAGTAGTGGTTGGACATTGGCAGGATCAGGAAGTATTAAGTGAAATTGATACCTGGACACGAGCCGCAGCTGGCTGGCATGACTGGCAAGGTGCTAAATTTGCGCGCTTTGGAGACAATATGCGCTATGTAGCCGTTACAGATGGCGACAAAGTAGAGGCTGAGCTCAAATTTGGCTTCCAGGTCAACACCTACGGCATCGGTGACCTTGTAGCCGTTATCAACAGCATTCCAGAGGAAGCTATCCAGGAGCTGTTAACAGAATATGAAGCAACCTACGTTATGGCAACTGACCTCCAGCGTGGCGGAGATAGACATGGTTCTGTTTATGAAGCTGCAAAGATAGAACTGGGTCTTAAGAAATTCCTGGAAGACGGCGGCTTTAAAGGCTTTAGTGATACCTTTGAAGATCTGCACGGTATGATTCAGCTACCGGGTATTGCTGCACAGCGATTAATGGCGGCAGGATATGGATTTGCCGGAGAAGGCGATTGGAAAACCGCTGCACTAGTACGTGCTTGTAAAGTAATGGGTGCCGGATTACCTGGGGCAAACGCCTTTATGGAGGACTATACCTACCACTTTGACCCTGCTAATTCAATGGTATTGGGCTCTCACATGCTGGAAGTAGATGCATCGTTGGCCAACGAAAAACCAAGACTTGAAGTACATCCCCTTGGTATCGGCGGGAAAGCAGATCCTGCCAGACTAGTATTCACTGTAGCCGGTGGAAATGCACTCAATGCTTCAATTATCGATATGGGTAACCGCTTTAGACTACTCGTAAACGAGGTAGAAGCAGTGGAACCCAAGCATAAGTTACCAAAGCTCCCTGTAGCACAGGTTTTATGGAAGCCGCTCCCTGATATGAAGACTGGCTGTGCAGCCTGGATCTACGCCGGAGGTGCACACCATACTGCATACAGTCAGAATCTGACAACAGCGCATTTACTGGATTTTGCAAACATTGCAGGTATAGAATACGTAAACATTGGAGCTGATACCAGGATCAACCAGTTCAGAAACGAACTTCAATGGAATGAAATCTTTTATAAATAAGGAAGATGTGCCGGATAAACGTAATTTACCGGCACATTAACCATTTGCTCAAACCAACCAAATAAGACCAATATGAACAACAATTTAGTAACTACAGATTATGTAGTTTTCATCATCTACTTTTTAATCGTCTCCGGTTATGGATATTTTATCTATCGCCAGCGTAAAAAGAATGAGCATGATGCCAAAGCATTCTTTCTAGCAGAAGGAACACTCACCTGG
>NZ_JBFTIZ010000395.1:0-3264 GCF_056395165.1 Pedobacter sp. 10L46_2 | reverse complement strand
GAATAGAACCATAAACCATGCAGGAGTAGGGTTGTCCAGCTCTGCAATTCCATCAAATTGATGTTCCATTACGATATCTTTCTCCTCAGCGATTGGCCTTAAGCCCATTAATTTTACCCAGATTGATGGTTTCTTAGGTCGCGCGATTTCGGTCTTTTCAGCAGCAATACGTCTTAACCTTTTCTCTTCAGGTGTTGCGAACTGAGTAGGGTTCAGGCTTTCATGCACATATACTTTAATTACCTTTAGAAGCAGCACTGATACTGCAAGGAGCAATACTGCGGTAATCAGTAAGGCCCAGATAAACATATCTGTCATTGTACATCATCTTTTAAGGGTAATTCACTCATATACTTAATCTTATCCTTTTTCATTATCAAAAGCAATGCAGCTACCATAATGAAGAATAATAGGAATATGCCAAGTGATGTTATTAAATACACCTGGCTACCATCTACCTGATTTAAAAATTGTTTAAACATCTTTAAGAATTTTAGTTCTACTTAGCTTTAATGTCTGTACCTAATCTTTGCAGATAGGCTATAATTGCAATAATTTCTTTGTCGCTTTGAACACGTACGTTGCTTTTGCGAAGGTCCGCAGCAATCTCTTTTGCCTGGTTGTTAAGATGACTATTCGCCTTATGTTCAAAACCAGGTTCATATGGAACACCAAGAGTCCGCATAGCATTAATCTTGGCAATGGTTGTAGTGGTATCCAGTTTTTGGTTAATCAACCACTCATACGGAGGCATAATACTTCCTGGTGACATGGTTTGAGGATCCAATAGGTGATTAAAGTGCCATGCATTGGAATATTTATCACCTTCCCTTGCCAAATCAGGGCCGATACGTTTTGAACCCCAAAGAAATGGGTGGTCATATACGAACTCACCGGCTTTACTATACTCACCATACCTTTCTGTTTCGGATCTGAAAGGCCTTATCATTTGGGAGTGGCAGCTCACACATCCTTCTCGTATATAAAGGTCCCTTCCCTGCAATTCAAGCGGTGAATACGGTTTTACACTACTAATAGTAGGGATGTTTGATTTTATGGTAAATGTCGGCATCATCTCAATCATCCCCCCAATTAAGATCACTATTAAAGACAATACCATAAATACCATTGGTTTTCGCTCGAGAATTCTATGAATTTTTTTGTCTGAACCTACCGCCTCATAAGTTTTTGAGAGCGGCTGTGCTTCTGCAGGTTCGTTGGCAAGTAGTTTTCCTGCTCTGGCGGTTTTAATGATGTTATAGGTCATTACTATGACACCAATCAAATACATGGCGCCACCTATGGCTCTTAACACATACATTGGAATGATCTGCAATAAGGTTTCAAGAAAATTGGGATATTTAAGCATCCCGTCTTCAGTAAACTGTTTCCACATTAAGCCTTGGGTAAAACCTGCAAAGTAAAGCGGCACTGCATAGAAAATAATTCCCAGTGTTCCTATCCAAAAGTGAAATGCAGCAAGCTTTTTTGAGTACAGGGGTGTTCTGTAAATTCTGGGTATTAACCAATACAGGATACCGAAAGTTAAAAAACCATTCCAGCCCAATGCACCTACGTGTACGTGGGCAACAATCCAGTCCGTGTAGTGGGCAATAGCATTAATTTGTTTTAGTGCAAGCATTGGGCCTTCAAAAGTGGCCATACCATATGCTGTTAAGCCGACAACCATAAATTTCAATGTGGCATCTTCTCTCACTTTGTCCCATGCTCCACGAAGGGTTAACAAGCCATTGATCATGCCTCCCCAACTGGGCGCGATGAGCATAATAGAAAACACTACACCTAATGATTGTGCCCATGATGGGAGTGATGTATATAGAAGATGGTGAGGACCTGCCCAGATGTAGATGAATATCAGCGACCAAAAGTGCAGGATACTTAACTTATAAGAATATACCGGTCGGTTAGCCATTTTTGGAAGAAAGTAGTACATCATTCCCAAATAGGGGGTAGTTAGAAAGAAGGCTACGGCATTGTGACCGTACCACCATTGAACTAAAGCATCCTGAACACCTGCATACAAATAATAACTTTTAAACAATGATATGGGTAATTGAAATGAATTGACAATATGTAAGACAGCTACCGTAACAAAGGTTGCGATGTAAAACCATATCGCAACATACATGTGCTGTTCTCTTCTTTTGATAATTGTACCAAACATATTTATCCCGAAGACCACCCAAATCACGGTTATGGCAATGTCAATTGGCCATTCCAGTTCAGCATATTCATGAGATGAGGTAAAGCCCAGCGGAAGCGTAATTACCGCTGAAACAATAATAAGCTGCCAGCCCCAAAAATGAATTTTACTTAACATGTCGCTAAACATTCTTGCTTTCAGCAACCGCTGTAGGGAATAGTAAACCCCCATAAAGATGGCATTGCCTACAAATGCAAAAATTACAGCATTGGTATGCAAAGGCCTGATGCGCCCAAAAGTTGTATACTGCGAACCCATGTTTAGCTCGGGCTTAAAAAGCTGCATAGCAGCCAGAAGCCCGACTGTCATGCCAATGATTCCCCAAACAATGGTGGCTACGGCAAAGTTCCTAACGATCTTGTTATCGTAATAGAATTTTTCAGTCATATTGAAATTATAGTTAACGGTTGTAAAATTACTGCTGCCAGGTACGGCTATATGTGATGTAAGTTTTAGCTAGGCATGATCTTCGTCACTTATTTGTATTTCCCTTTCGGCTACCTCGTCATCAAAAAGAATTCTTACAGCCGGGGTAAACGTATCATCATTCTGACCAGATTTAATCATCCAGAAAAAAGCCAAAAGAAACATCAGGGCTAGTAAAATACTACAGCCAATGAGTAAATAAATCATGTTCATAGTAATTTGTTTTTATGTGCAAATAGTCTTACTGCAAGCGAGGTAAACAGGATTATTGTAATGGTACTTAGTGGCATTAGTATCGCCGCCATCAATGGTGATAAAAGTCCTTGTACGGCAAAATATAATCCGGCTGTATTGTACATCAGAGAAATGACAAAGGACATTCCGATTACTTTTACCGCGTCTTTTGCCTGCTGGATAAATTGAGGAATTTTATGAAATGATAATCCATCCAGTATGGCGTCGCATCCAGGAGAAAAATTGTTTATGTTATCTGTAATGGCAACGCCCAAGTCACTTTGTTTAAGGGCACCTGAATCATTTAGTCCGTCGCCGAACATTAAAACTTTCTTTCCTTCTTTTTGAAGTTGTTGGATATAGTCAAGTTTGTCTTGAGG
>NZ_JBFTIZ010000394.1:0-3309 GCF_056395165.1 Pedobacter sp. 10L46_2 | reverse complement strand
ATCCTCAAGCGGTTTAAATGAGGTTGTGGTAATTGGATACGGTACTGTAAAAAAATCTGACCTTACGGGTGCTGTAGTTACAGTTAAAGGCGAGCAACTGATGGATAAACCTGTGGCTAATATATCTCAGGCTTTGCAGGGTAAAGTTACCGGTGTAGAGGTTAGTATTAACAGTGCTGCTCCGGGTGCGGCCGCAAAGGTAAGGGTAAGGGGTATTGGCTCAATTAACTCCAACATAGATCCATTGTATGTAATTGATGGGGTAGTTGGCGTAGATCCAAACTCTGTTAACCCTTTGGATGTAGCTTCGGTTGAGGTACTAAAAGACGCTTCATCAACAGCTATTTATGGATCAAGAGGTGCAAATGGTGTAATTATGATTACCACAAAACGTGGGAAAAAGGGTGATGCCACTGTTTCTTATGAAAACAATATGAACATAAGTGAGCTATACAGGCATTTACCTACATTAAATTCTGAACAGTTTGTGAAAATATACAACGAGTCTTTTGCAAATGGTCAAAAGTTTGATCCCGCTGGCGCAGTTTGGGCACCTCCGGTAGAACTAAATCATGCTAATTTTCCATTACTTTTTGATACGAACGATAAACCAATTTATGATACAAACTGGGAAAAAGAAACTTATAAACCTGCTTTTTCGCAAAGTCACCAGTTGAATATCCAGGGTGGTAACGAAAAATCAGTTTACAGTTTGTCTTTAGGTTACCTGGATCAGAATGGTTTGGCGCCAACCTCAGCGTTTAAACGCTATTCTGTAAAAATGACAATGGATAATGATGTTAAAGACTGGCTCAAAATAGGTGGAAACATAAACCTGATCAGAAGTTCCCAGCGTTTAGTAACCGACGGAAATGGTAGCTTAAACGTTCCCAGGGCAGTAACAGAAGAAGTGCCTATTGTTCCGGTAAAATATCCGGATGGATCATGGGCAGGAAATTTTGATATTGCCGGACTAGAAGGTGCTCCAAATCCTGTTCACATTGCTAACGAAAGATATACCATCAATAACAATATGCAGATGCTTGGCGATGTATATGCGGTATTACATCTTACCAAAGATCTTGATTTTAAAACTGACTTTGGATATAACCTAAGTGGACAGAAGAATAACTTTTATTCTTCTTTAAATTTACCTCACTTATCGCAGGATCAGGGAGGGGTAGCCAATATTAATTCATACCTAAACTATTACTGGCAAACAGAAAACTACTTAACCTGGAACAAGCAGATAAACGACAAACAAAAATTAACCGCATTACTTGGGGTATCTTTTCAAAGAACCGGTTATGAAAGAGTCCGTTCAGAAACGCAATCATTTATTGATGATATTTTCCAATGGCATTATCAACAAGCCGGCTCGGTTAAAAGTGCCAACGAATCTCAAGATGATCAGTCGTCCCTTGCTTCTTTCTACGCTCGTCTTACCTATAATATAGACGAGAAATATTTGTTTACTGCAACAGGTCGTTATGATGGGTCTTCCAGGTTTGGAAAGAACAATAAATATGCATTCTTCCCGTCTGTAGGTGCTGCGTGGCGTATTTCGCAGGAAGATTTTTTAAAGGATAACAAGTCAATTTCTAATTTGAAAATACGGGCAAGTTATGGTACATCTGGTAACCAGGAAATAGGGCAGGCGCGTTCTCTTGCACAAATTCAACCAAATACAACTGTTTTGAATGGTGCAGCTCAGTCTACATTGCTCCCTAGTTATATTGGTAACCCAGATTTAAAATGGGAAAGATCAATACAAGCAGATGGAGGATTGGAGTTAGGGCTATTTGAGGATCGTGTTAATCTTACTGCTGATTATTACAACAGAGTAACCAAAGACCTTTTACTTCAAACACCAATCCCATGGTCGGCCGGCGAGGTAAATGCCAACGTTTACAAAAACGTAGGTTCAGTAAGGAATTCAGGAATTGAGTTAAGCTTAAATACAGTCAATGTTAAAAATGAAGATTTTGAGTGGTCAACAACCTTCCTGTTTTCAAGCAATAAAAACAAAGTACTGAAACTGAATGATGGCAACGCCGATATCTTCCCTGGACCAAACTTCCTGGGCGAAAATTTCGTGATCAGAGTAGGTGAGCCCATCGGATCTTTTTATGGAATGACCMGTCTTGGAACGTATAGCGATTCTGAAAGCGCTGAAGCCGCGGCACATAATTTAAAACCTGGGGATAGAAAATACATTTACAACCCAGATGGTAGTAATTATTACAGCATCATTGGCCAGGCTTATCCAAAATGGACCGGAAATTTCAGTAGTAATTTTAAATATAAAAACTGGGATTTTGCATTTGATATCCGCTTTGTTCAAGGTGTAAATACTGCTGCTAACTTTAAACACTCGGTTGAAGACAGGCAAACACTTTCAAATAGTCTGGCAACTGTGTTAAATGCATGGACTCCAACAAATCAGAACACCTCTGTTTCTCAGGTTCGTAATTACAGATTTGCTCAGGATTCTCATTTTGATACCTGGTGGGTAGAAGATGGTTCATTTATACGTGGCCAGAACTTTATGTTAGGCTTTAGTTTGCCTTCGGCTACAGTAAGTAAATTACATCTTAGTCGCTTGCGCGTTTATGCCAGTGTTCAGAACTTATTTCTCATAACAAAATATACCGGATATGACCCTGAGGTAGATACGTTTAATTCTGGTTACGGTTCTAACTCAGCATTTTCTCAAAATTTGGATTTCTTTTCTAATCCTCGTCCGCGTGTATGGAATCTTGGTTTACAGGCATCATTCTAAAATTTACTCATATGAAAACGATAAAAAATATAATATTGGTAGCATGTATATTACTTACGTGCTCTTGCAAAAAGTTTCTGGAAGAAAAACCCACTTATTTTCTGACACCAGAATCTGACTTGTCAAGCGAAAAAGTGGCCAGAGGGTTTGCAAATGCAGGTTATCAAAATTTGCAGGGCTTATTAGCAGGCCAACCTTCATCTTATGGAGGTAATACCTGGAATCTAATGGAGTTTGTAACCGGTAAAGCAAATAGCGATCTGGGCCAAACGGGCTTCGTTAATTTTTCTAATTTATCTTACAATGCAACCTCATTTTATTTCGACACATGGTGGAGACAGCTTTACCTTGGTATTGGTGCGTGTAATCTGGCTATTCAAAAAATACCAGCCATTAATGCTACAGGCCTAACAGATGAGGAGAAAACCAACATGCTGGCCGAAGTACGTACGTTAAGGGCATTGTATTATTTTTATTTGGTACGTATGTACGGTGCTGTTCCAAAGGTGACCGAAACACCTAAGGAC
>NZ_JBFTIZ010000393.1:0-3315 GCF_056395165.1 Pedobacter sp. 10L46_2 | reverse complement strand
GCCATTTCCTGCCTGCAAATCAATTGTTTAATAGAAGGCGGTTTTGTAATCATACCCACCATCCTAACCACATTTTTATCTAATATATGGTAGCTCACCAAATTCCCAACTTTACCGGTATACCGGTAAGATTTATCACTATTAAAAACCCCATTTCTTTCCCTTTTAAATAAATCCATTTCTATCTCTTTTTAAATAAAAAAGAGGCTCCCAAAAATAGGGGCCGTCATCTCCTTTGGTTAATCAAAGGAGATGACGGGCATCGCCCGTCTCCACCGCACTACCATCGTTATACTTCAAATTAGCGGCATCTATAACAACTCCGGTTTTAGCATCGCTAAGTTGAATGGTTTTACCGTTGGCAAGAGTTATAGTTGCTGTGTTACGGCCGGGCTCAATGTCATGAGATCCTGAAACAAGTTCAGGATGACGGCCACCTTCAGGGCGGGGTGCGTAGTAGGATGTATAAAAGAACAACCCGGCGCCAACAACCAAAAATATTGCTGCTGCCGCAGCTATACGCGGCCATAGCTTATAACTACGAGGCTGTACTTTACTTTCCAAAGACAGCTGGTTCTAGATGTCATATCCAACTTCATCAATTCGGCTCTCATTTAGCTGAACCTCGTCTTTCAATTGGTAATACCATCTTTCCACAACTGCCTTTTCAGCAGGCGTACAAAGTCCCTTTCTGTATTTATCAAGTAATGTCTTAGCGTCTTTTTCCATTGCTTACAAAGAGGTTTATATTCCCTCATATATAACCAATACGGCTGACTAAGACCTAACAGGTAGAAGAAAACAAAAAAACTTTACATGATTTTCAAATCTTTCATCACCGACCCGGTAATTTTCTTACGGCACTCAGAAAAATCAGGTCGGTTATTTTTTCGATCCTGCAGTAATCTTGTCGCAAAAAAATAAACATCATTTTGTTTTTCCACGTAACCAACCCACCATCCTGTGTTGATCTGATCTGCCATCGTCCATCCTGTTTTGGAGCGGATGGTATAAGTTTTATTTTGCTCGCTTATCATTACCCGCTTTACGATATCCATATTCTTTTTAGAGAACGGGAGTTTCCCATCGTACAGTTTTTTAAGAAATTCAACCTGGCTTACAGGTGAAATACCAAGGGGACCAAAGTTCCAAAAGTCTGCATCAGGTTCCGAAAGGCCTGCATTGCCGTATCCGCATTGAGTAAGGTATTTCTTGTATACACTTCTGTCAATCTTTTTTGCAAGCTCTATAAACGCCCAGCCGGCAGAAACTTCAAATGCGTTCTTTACACTTATATCATGATAAATTTCAGGTCTGTAGCCGTATTTTGTGGTATCGGTTTTTCCTGGCCATTTAACCATATAGTTCTCATTCGGTATGGTTCCTGTTTCAAGGGCAATCAGCATATTAATGATTTTGAATGTAGAAGCAGGCAAGGTTTCCCGCCTTGTATTAATGGTATCAGAAAGGATCCATTGATGCTTTTTGTAATCATAAATTGCTATACCACCTTCCACTCCACACTCATCAAAGTATTTTTTGAAATCAGAACGAACGATGGTCTGTTTTGACTGACAAAACACTACCGGGCTAATTGCCAGCATATATAAGGCTACTAAAAGGAATCTTTTCATTTTATTTTTTAAAAATACACATTTCTTATCGCTTCCTCTACCAGGCTACATGGGCCTGTACTACTGATATCAAAACCGCTCCTAAGCAACAACGGTGGCTGCGCCATAAACTTAGGCACACTACCGCGATGTCTTTGCGCCGCATGAACCAAAAAAGGGTGACAAAGGTATACCGTTCCGGCCTTGCCGACAGCCAAAGCTTCCTCTCTCTTGGGTAATTCAGGCAACCTATTTGCCAGTTCCATAAAAGATAGCCCTTCTTCACCTTCGGGTTTCAGCAATCTGGCAACATCCATATGCGAACCTTTTAAAATCCTGGTCGGCGCATCTCTCTCGCTTACATCCGAAAATAGAAACAGCATCAGCAAGCCACGGCCTTTTGAATATACATTGATTCGGGCGGCGAAAAAGTCATTAGGATCTGCTCCAGAAAAACCTGCATCTACGTGCCAGCCGGTATCATCCGAATCAACTTCCGATGGGAAACGAACTGGAAAAGCTCCCATGCTCATGCACGGTATCCATTTTTCTTTACCAACCAGCTGATCGAATGCAGCATGAAGAATAGGGGTATTCGCCGCCTTAATAAATGGCGCCTGCGTATACATACCCAGCCACACCACCGGTTTCGCCCATGTGCTACTGTCATTAGGATCAGCAGGAATGTCTTTCCAAAGGATATTTCTCGCCTCAGCGGCAAGATCGGCAGGAAAAGCGTTATCAATACGGACAAAGCCATCTGCAATAAAAGATTGTATTTGCTGTGGATTTAAGATGTCGCGCATAATGTTTTATATAAAAATTCAGACAATAAAGAATTAGTGTCCCTCCGGGACATTAGCCTTACGACTTGAAAATTTATATTATAACATTACGGTCATTCTCATATTCCAAATATATTAATTTTTCTCCTACTGTCGCAAACGCCCCCTCAATAAGTCGTCTTTGCAGGTTTTCTACCCCATTCCTCCAGATTACCTTTGGATATACAAAAACAACTAAGTATGAGAACAATCATCTACCTCGCTGCCTCTGCCAATGGCCTGATCAGCAATAACAGAAACGTACCCGACTGGTTGTCGCAGGAATACGGTGAAGGCTTTATGGCCATCAGTCTGCGCACACAAGCCGTGATCATGGGAAAAACAACCTATAATGTACTTGCACCAGACTACCTACCCATTAAAGAAGGATCACTGGTTGTGCTCACTCACAATACCATGGCCGAACCTGCCCAATCCAATGTACTTTTTACTGATGACAGCCCGGAAAAAATCATAGAACAGCTTGCCGCAAGAGGACACACCGAAGCCGTTATTATAGGTGGTACGCAAACCGTAAGTGCATTTGTCAAAGCAGGCCTGGTGAATGAAATCATCCTGGTTGTAGAACCGGTACTATTTGGCAACGGCCTGCCATTGCTCAAAGACATCGAAGAAGCAGAGTATAAACTTTCCCTCCTCGAAGTAAACAAATTGAACAACAATACTGTTCAATTACATTATTCAATAACAAACAATTAATCAACACTATAAAACTAGATACCATGAGACCAACAAAAATCTGGGCCAATTTGGGCGTAAAAGATGTAACCACTACCAGGAATTTTTATAGCGCCTTGGGCTTTAAACCCAATGAAGGCTACGACAAAACCGATGAAATCACCAGTTTTCTATTTGGC
>NZ_JBFTIZ010000392.1:0-7091 GCF_056395165.1 Pedobacter sp. 10L46_2 | reverse complement strand
GTAGTGATGAGGAACTAAAGGTTATTCTCGAAGAATATCACGCGTCTGAAATTGCGATCTTATTTGAAAGTTTAGCTAAAGAGGACAAGCAGCGCATTATCAACCTTTTATCGGTAGAAATCGCTTCAGAAGTCATCTCAGAGATGCACGAGGAGTCGCATCCTGAAGAACTTTTGCTTCAGTTGCATCCCGATAAGCGGACAGAGATTGTTGAGGAATTGGATTATGATGATGCTACAGACATCATATCTCAACTGGAGGAACACGAACAGAAAGAAATTCTTGGAGATCTGAGTGAAGATGATGCTTCGAGCATCCGTAACTTGTTAAGTTACCACGAAGAAACTGCCGGTGGTTTGATGAACACGGAGTTTATCCGTATAAATTTAAACCTGACCAAAAAGGACGCTATTGATGAAATTATCCGCCAAAGCGAAGAGATTGAAGAGTTTTATACTGTTTATGTAATAGACGATGAAAATACTTTTCAGGGGATTGTTTCTTTAAAGGACATCATTAAAGCCAAAGGAAATGTAAAAATAACAGAGCTTGTTAAAGCTGAGGTTGCATGGGTACATCCGGATACAGATCAGGAAGAGGTTGCCCGGCTTATTTCTCAATACAACATTACCAGTATTCCGGTTTTAGACAATGACATGAAATTGCTAGGACGTGTAACGTTTGATGATGTTATTGATGTTTTAGAGGATGAAAATACTGAGGATATCTTAAARATATCAGGGGTATCGGAAGATGAGGAACTAAGTGGTAACTGGGTTGAGGCTGTGAAATCGCGTTTACCATGGTTGATATTGAATCTAGGAACGGCGTTTCTCGCTTCTGGGGTTATCCGTCATTTTGAGCCCACTATTAAGCTAATTGAAGTATTGCCTGCTTACATGACAATTATTGCCGGAATGGGCGGTAATGCAGCTACTCAGGCACTTGCTGTAACCGTGAGAAGGATTTCACTATACGACCTTACGGATAACCAGGCATACAGAACAGTATTGAAAGAGGTTACCGTAGGTCTTATTAACGGTGCCGTAACAGGCTTAATTGTATTTTTATTTGCCGTGTTTTTTGATTCTAATCCAATGCTTGGATTGGTGATTTTTCTGGCTATGACAGGTAATTTGTTAATAGCCGGCATAACAGGAGCAGGTATTCCATTAATTTTAAAGCGGGTTGGAATTGATCCGGCCATTGCTTCTTCAATAATTATTACAACATTTACAGATGTTTTCGGATTTTTGCTGCTGCTGGGTTTAGCAAGCAAGCTTTTACTTTAATTCTATTATTCATTATTATATGCAACCAACAAAACACAACTGGACAAAAGAAGAAATATCAGCCATATATCATAAGCCATTTTTGGATCTCGTTTACGAAGCAGCAACAATACACCGCGAGAATAAAGACTATGCAGAAGTGCAGGTGAGTTCTTTGATCTCGATAAAAACAGGTGGTTGCGCCGAAGATTGCTCTTATTGCCCGCAGGCAGCACGTTATCATACTGATTTGGAAGTTCAGCCTTTAATGCAGGTTAGCCAGGTGGTAAGTGCAGCTGTAAAGGCTAAAGA
The DNA here is from genome assembly GCF_056395165.1 of Pedobacter sp. 10L46_2. Lineage (NCBI taxonomy): Bacteria > Pseudomonadati > Bacteroidota > Sphingobacteriia > Sphingobacteriales > Sphingobacteriaceae > Pedobacter > Pedobacter sp. 10L46_2. Next base: position 5,508 of record NZ_JBFTIZ010000392.1, on the reverse strand, counting down.
AGGCGGTGCATCACGTTTGTGCATGGGGGCGGCATGGCGCGAAGTACGTGATAACCGTGACTTTGATCGTGTAATTGAAATGGTGAAGGCCGTAAATGATATGGATATGGAGGTTTGCTGTACATTAGGTATGCTTACTGAAAATCAGGCCCAACGACTTGCTGACGCAGGTTTATATGCCTATAATCATAATATTGACACTTCAGAAGATGATTACAAGCGCATTATCTCGACCCGTACTTATGATGATCGCCTGAATACTATAAAGAACGTGCGTAAAGCAAAATTAACAGTATGCAGTGGTGGTATTATCGGATTAGGGGAAACTGTTGAAGACAGGGTTTCTATGCTGCAGACCTTAGCAAATATGGCTGTCCACCCGGAGTCGGTTCCGGTAAATGCATTGGTTCCGGTGAAAGGAACACCATTAGAATCGCAACCACGTGTTCCAATTTGGGATATGGTTAGAATGATTGCTACAGCACGTATTGTAATGCCGAATTCGGTAGTGCGATTGTCGGCAGGTAGAAATGAAATGAGCACACTGGAGCAAGCATTTTGCTTTATGGCAGGAGCAAGCTCTATTTTTGCCGGTGATAAATTACTGACTACACCAAACCCGGCGTTTGTTGACGATATGGCTATGTTTGAACTGTTGGGCTTAAAGACCAGAGATGCTTTTAAAAATGGAAGACCTGCGAATACACTTGCAGATAAACAGACTGAGGCAGCAGTTTAATCATTAGAGAATTTTACATAAAAAGAGACCCAGACGTAATGCCCGGGTCTCTTTTTATGTAATAAAAGGCCTTACAAAGCTGTAACCCTTGTTTCAATATTGCCTTTAGTAGCTTTAGAATAAGGACATGCCCTGTGTGCTTTTTCTGCCAGGTGCTGAGCTTCTTCGGTAGTTATCCCTGGAATATGTACATCCAGATCTGCTGATAAAACAAAGGCGTTTCCATCTTTATTAAAAGACACCTGAACATCTACAGTTGCCTCGGAGGTATCAACGCCATCGTGTTGTGCAATTGAGCCGAGTGCGCCTAAATAGCAGGCTCCCCAGGCAGCGGCAAATAGTTGCTCCGGATTTGTTGCACCGCCTTGTCCGCCTAACTCTTTTGGTTTTCTTAAATCGAATTCTATTATTCCGTCACTAGATTTGATATGTCCATCGCGACCGCCTTTAGCGGTTACAGATGCAGTATACAGTTTTTCCATATTTTTCATTTTACAATGAAATTATAACAACAGCGGCAGAACTAAAGTTTTACAATTTAATTTTTTCTGATAGTTTATAGATATCGTACGCTACCTTTTGGATCATGTCAAACTGCTCTGCAATGATTATCTCATCACTTTGCTCATCATCGTTAACATTCATATTTCTTCTGATTAATGGAACGTTATTAACCACTCCGGTATGGTCTTTGTTATACAAAGATAATGTAGCTATATAAGAGGATAAGAGGTGATTTAGGGCAGTAAACTGATGTAACTCCTTCATCATGATTTGCTTGCTTTTTGGCTCAGAAAACATACGCTGAAATAGCGAGGCCAGATTTGCTGTTGTTACATAAACTTCTTTTCTGGCTACCTTATAGTTAGTTAGATCTGTAACCTGCTCTGAATAAAACAGCTTAACCTGTTCAAAGTATCTTATGTTTGCGGTTAGCGTGTCCATCATGGCCTCCTTGAGCTTTTCATACTCCCAATTTGGAAACAATGAATAGCTGGCCAGCATTGCGATACCTGATCCTATTAATGTGTCGTAGATTCTTTCGCGGGCCAGGGAGAGACCTCCAAGGCCAAGGAAATCAAATAATACTAATATATAGGGTGTCATGAAAAGTACACTTACTACGTAATTTTTGCGCTGAAAGCTGTAACAGCCAATCATACATATCAGTAAAATCACAAAGAGGGTGTTTTTATCGTCAATGTAGACCAATATTCCCATACCAACGAAAGCACCAATTACAGTGCCTATCAGACGCTCTATATTTCTTTTTTTAGCTAAACTAAAACCTGGTTTAGAGATTACCAGTATGGTTAAGAGTATCCAGTAGCTATGAGAGAAACTTAAAGATTTTGCGACAATAAAACCAATAAGCATTACTATAGCAACCCTTAATGAATGCCTGAAAGTTGAAGAGTTAAAGGTTATGTTTTCAAGTAATAGTTTAAAATCGATATTTTGTCTTGTAATGAATCTTTCAACCTCAATGTTACGTGGTTTAAGGTTCTTTTTCTCACTTTTATTGAAATATCCATTGATGGTTTTAATTCTAGATAGGATATTTTCTATGTTTACCTCAATATTCTTTAAAGCGATGATACCAAGCGTATTATATTGATTTTCCGTATTATTAACTTCAAGTGCAGTAATTTCATTTTTTAGTTTAGCTACATCTTCAATTAGCGAAGTGGGTAGGCTAGGGGTGCTTCCTGTTTTTAAGGAGAAGGCAATATCATCGAGCTCATCGGCTATTTTTATAATTACGGATTCGTAATGTATCAAAATTCCTGAAGCATCAAATTGTTCATGAAGTTGCTTGTAATTGTAATAGGTAGACATTACTTGTTCGAAGAGATCGACCATATCTACAAAAACCAATAGGAGGAACCTGCCTTCGGGAGTTGTTTCTCTAACTATTTCTCTAGTTTTAAATAGAACTTCTCTAACAGCATCTTGTTTTTCATGTACGGTGACTTGCAATTGAAGTAAATCAGCATAATTATCGTCGTAATCTGTATTTTGACGATAAAATTTCGCTTTTGCTCTTAAAAACTCGCTAACCGAGTGGATTGAGTCACTAAGGGTTTGCTGAACAATTCGATATGGCCTTAATCTATAGAAAAAGTAGCTGAGCAACGTATACCAAATGCTACCAGCGAAAATAAGTAAAGCAGAGAACAGAACTTCCGTCCAGGGTCTAATGTCATCAATACTTAACACCATGATCAATAATGCAGCGGTTCCAATTGAAGCAGCTCTTAAACCATATAGAAAAAACATGGAGAACACAAAGCTGAAGGCAGCGATAACAATTCCTGTAAAATAAATATTGCTGTTGGTAAGCCCGACAATTATAAATATTAATGTGATTAAAACTGTGGTAATTAACATGGCATTTCTGCGATGTATAATTGGGCCAGGAGAATCGACAACGCTAGCACATAAAGCTCCCAATGATAAAGTCATACCATATTGAAGCATTCCAAACTGGGCTAAAATTAAAGAAGGACAAAGAACACCGAATGTAATTCTCAGGCCGTCAGCAAAGTAAGTGCTAAGCAGGAAATCATGAATACTTCTAATGGGACGATCAAACATATTGCAAATTTAGCAGATCAAATACCAATAATTTGACAATTTTTAAAACTATGTATCAGCAAAATCACTTATTGCAAAATAATAAAAAAACTGATAGAACGCACTTACAAATAATATTATATATAAGTCACATAATTAATATTATGTTAAGTAATAAATTGCACATCTCTCTTGTGAGGGATGTTATCCGAATTAAAACTCTTCTAGTTTGGATTTAAGTTCTTGAACTTTATCCAGCTTGTTCTTACGCGTATAGATTTCTATTAACAGCTGGACAGTTGGTTTATCATTCTGATTGATCTCATGAGCTTGTAGTAATGCAACTTCAGCTCTGTTAATGAATGATGTAAATTTCTGATTTTTATCTGCGCTGGTTGATTTTAAGGCTTCATTGGCAGATTGTATATACGCGACACCTAATTGGTACAAAGCATCGAAATAATTCTCATCTATAACTAATGCTTTATTATAAGCCAATTCTGCCGTTCCTAAGCCGGAATTATTTTGGTATAGGTATCCATATAGGAAATAAAGTAATTTGTTGGCTGTGTCAGTCTTAAGTGTATTCTCAATAACTTTTATCGCTTCAACATATTTTTCGTTATCAAGTAATAAGTTGATGTAGTTGTTAGTCAAATTTACATCTCCGGCATTTACTCGAATTCCATCTTCAAGTGTTTTGATTGCTTGGTCGGTTTCAAATTTTGAAGTGTATATATTGGCAAGATTCTGAAATATTGCGGGATTTCTTGCTCCGTTTTCTTTTGCTCTTTTGAAATATTCGAGCGCATTGTCGAAACCTCTGATATTTTGAGCAGCTAAAGCTGTATTAACAGCTAAAGTGGTATCTTTTGGAAAAAAATCACTTACTTCTTTTAATAAGCTGAAGGCTGTTGTGAAATCATTCTTTGCGAAAGCTGCATTTGCTTTTTCCTGCTTTTTGATATTAATATTGTATATAGATGCCTCTATTAAATGGGTATTTGTTTGAAATTTATCTAGTCTTTTAGCTGAATCTATAGCCTCTATGGCTAAACCATAATATTTATCGGAATTACCCTCATTAGGATCTGTGATAGCTACATATGAGCTTAAGTATGCTTTAATTGCCCATGTTTCAGGCCATTTCTTTGTTTTCTTATCATTCTGCGCAGCTTCGCTCGCTTTTATCCCTTCCCCTATTATTCCCAATTGTGCATTAGCATCTTGCTTATTGTTTATGGCCATTTGCAATTTACCTACGCTATTTCTTGCTATTAGAAGTTGACTTTTTTGTGAAAAAGCCAGGTTCCAAGTCGTTACAACTAAAAATATAAGCATATATAATAGCTAAGTTTTCCAAAGTATTTACATGTTTTGGATCTATATCAAGTGCTGCTTTATAGTAAGGAATTGCCTGATCTATGAATTTAGTCATTTTAGTACCCAACTCACTAAATTCTTTAGTTTTCTTAGGATCTAAAGCATTTCTTTGAGTTTGTATAGCAAGTGCTTGTTTATAGTAAGTATCACCTAGTAACGACTGATAGTTTGCATTTTTAGGCTCTTTTGCTACCAATTTACCAAGCATTTCCTGTGATTTAGCAATATCTCCTCTTTTTAAGTAAATGTCAGTTTCAACACCTATAAAATAAGGATCCTCAGGATACTTAGCAGATGCTTCTTTTAATATAGTTAAACCTGCAACACTATCCTTTATATCATCAAAAGTAGTTTTGATGATATCATTATAAAGCATTTTAGAATCTTTGTAGTTCAGCTCAATAGCTCTTTTAAAGTTTCTAACTACTTCAGGGTAGTTTTTTGCTTCTTTAGCCACAACACCAGCGTTGATAAACATGGCTGTGTCATTAGGGTTTTTGGCAGTTACTTCATTAAATGCTGCTAAAGCTCCAGCGAAATCTTTCTTTTGGTAAGCGTAGATTCCTCTGTTTCTCATTGCATCCTGAATAGTCAGTCTGGCATTTTCAATGTTTTCTTTTTCATTGCCTTTAGTATCTAATGCTTTTGCTTTTTCTACCGCTTCTTCAGCAATTTTTTGATTTGCAGATGAATTGGCAGCATCTAATGAATCTACCAATGCAATTCTTGAAGCAAATAATGCTCTGTACGACCAAGATTCAACCAGGTCTTTAGATTTCTCATGAGCAATTGCTTTATCTGTATGTGCC
>NZ_JBFTIZ010000391.1:0-3328 GCF_056395165.1 Pedobacter sp. 10L46_2 | reverse complement strand
ACGCAAGGATACAAGAGGAAACATGCGTTATGAACAAAACAGTCTTTATCTGGAAGATGGCGCATTTATCAGGTTAAGCAGTGCCAGATTGGCCTTTACGCTTGATCCTAAAATAGCCGCAAAGGCTAAAATGAAATCGGCAACGGTTTATGTTTTTGGACAGAACCTTTTAACCTGGACAAATTACAGCTTGTTTGATCCCGAGTTCAGTACCTCAAATCAGCTACAACCGGGTAATGATTCTGGTCGATACCCTAAAATAAGAGAATTCGGTTTGGGCGTTAACCTTACATTTTAAAATCAGAAATCATGAAGAAAATATTATATATAAGTGCGGTATTTAGTGTAGTTCTTTTTTTAGGCAGCTGCAAAAAGTTCCTTACCGAAGAACCATTAACACAGGTGTCTGCCAAGAATTATTTTAAATCATTAAAAGATGTAAATGCTGCTATGGCCGGTGTTTACGGATCCTTTCAGCAGGTAATGACAGGTACGGGGGCAAATTTTAGCGGTAAGTACCATTATTGGGGAGAGGCCCGATCAGATAATTTTGATTTGCATCCTGGTTATAACAACATTACCATGCAGGAGCTTTCATTAAACAACCTTACCTCGGGAAATGCACAGTCATCGTGGGCCGAGCTGTACAGAACTATTGGAAGAGCAAACACCGCAATCAAATACATTCCACAAGCGGCTTCTTTAGATAACCAGATTACTCCGGCAATAAGGGATAAGAATTTGGCAGAATGTTATGCAATGAGGGCAATGTGCTATTTCTATATCATCAGGCTCTGGGGAGATGCACCAATATGGACTGAACCATATGATGATTTTTCACAGGAAGATGAGAGGCCAAGAGAATCTAAGGATAAGATCATGAAGGAGATTATTCTTGCTGATCTGGAAAAAGCATATTCATTAACGCAGAAACTTCAAACGCCTAATGTATGGTTAATCGGTGAGGCTGGTATAGCTGCAATTGCAGCAGATGCTTACATGTGGAACGCAGGTGCAAATAACCAGCCTCAGGATTATGAGAATGCAATAATGTGGATCAAAAGAGTTTTTGCAGCAAAAGCACCTTCGGGCAAGGTGTATGGTGGTAATGAGATCACAGATCTTGAGAGCCAGGCAGATTGGAAACCGAAATTGTTTCTTGATCCAACAGGTTCTAAAGAGGCGATCTGGAGCATTTACTGGGATAACTTAAATAACGGTTGCGCGTGCATTCCAGTTTCAATAGGAGAGTCTAACACTACCATTCGACTGGATTCAGTAATTCACAACGATTGGAAACTGAATAAAGCTGATACCAGAGTGACTAAAACACTTGATACTTTGAAAACGCTGGCACATTTCGATAGGTTACTTAAATATTATGATGTTCCGGGTTCTGGTTTCCCGGGAGGTGGCAAGCCTGCTAAAGAGTACAATGTTTACCTGGTGATGTACCGTTTAGGTGATGTTTATCTTTCTTATGCTGAAGCGCTAAATAAAACGGGCGACCGTGCAGGAGCCTTGAAATACCTGAATTTTATTAGGGTGCGTGCTGGTTTGGCCGCGCTGTCTGCTGATGATCCTTCGGTTGCAAATGAAACTGCTATGGAAGATACCATCCTTCAGGAAAGAAGATATGAGCTTTTTGGAGAAGGTAAAAGATGGTTTGACCTGGTTCGTACTAACCATGTGAACAAAATAATGGATCCTGTAATTAACAGAAGACTTACCAGGCTGCAAGGTGGAGTGCCTGCAACCGGTGGTTTTGGGCCGTTGAAAGAAAAACTGTTGTGGCCGATAAACCGCTTTGTTCTGGAAGACAACAGGCAATTAGTTCAAAATCCAACTTACAATTAATGATCAGGAAAATGAAGAATTTATTTAGAAATATATTAACGGTAGCCACTGTTGCTACTTTAATTTCGGGATGTTCTCTTGCAGGGCTGGACTTGCAGGAAAACTACGACAGGGTTCCGCATACTGTAGACCCAAAGATCTATAAGAGTACATGGCAATACCTAAAGGACAGATCCAGAGGGGCTAATAGCGAGGCAAGGATATTTGACAGGATGATGGAAGCTATTGAGTATTCCGGGATAGATACAAATGAATACAAAAAGCCGAACAGAACATTTATACTGCTAAATAACGGTGCTGTTACTGGTACCAACTTTTGGGGTACCTATAAAATAAATAATAAAGTTGCGACAAAATGGGACGATTATCCTAAAGAGTTTGTTAAAAACTACCTCTTGTATCTTATTGTGGAGGGACAGCATGATCACTTTACCATTCCTGCGCTTCAAACAATAGAAGGCAATACACTGGCACCAAAAGGCTACTGGAATCAGTTACCGGTGGGTATTACATCAACCAGTGTTTTTTTGCCTAACCCTAATTCAATTATGACCATTAAGGTGCTTAATTCATCGCCATCTAATACCTCTGATTATCCGATTGTGTTAAATGAGGTATTGAATGTTAGAACCAGCAGCATACAGGCAACAAATGGCTCCATACATGTAATTGGGGGAGTATTAACCACAAGTATTCCTGAATAGTCCTTAGAAACCGATTATACCTATAAATTATATTGATAAAAGTGAAAAAATACAGACTGATACTCTTTTTAGGATTGCTGATTTGCAACCAATACTTATTTGCACAACAAAAACAACGTTTATCCGGAAACTGGGAATATTTAAAAGGCGATCTGGGAGGTGTTTGGGAAGCGGTAAGGCCAGTTAAGGAAGGCAATCCGGAAAGTGTTCCGTTTTGGCAGAAGGTTACGCTACCGCATTGCTTTAATGCTACCGATGCGGTAGATCCTGATGTGAATTACTATCAGGGGCCAGGCTGGTATCGTACACAGCTAACAATTGCCAACCCATACCAAAAGGGAAGAACTTTGCTTCACTTTGAGGGTGCCGGACAAAAAACACAGGTTTACATCTACAACAAAAAGGTAGGTGAACATGTTGGCGGCTACGATGAATTCACTATTGATATAACAGATGAGGTGGAGGCCTTCAAAAAAAATGAAGTCTTTCAAAAGGAATTTAAGGGCAAAATTCCTGTAGAAATACGCTGCGACAATTCAAGGGATCTGGAAATGATCCCTTCCAGCTTATCCGATTTTAATGTATATGGTGGTTTGTACCGCTATGTAAATTTGGTTTATACTCCACAGGTATCTTTAGATAAAGTATTTGCCGATGCAAGCGTTGATGCAAAAGGCGGTTCAGGTAGATTAACGGTGGCGGCCAGATTATTAAACCCGGATGGGATTGATACAATTTCTGTAAAGATTAATCTTAACGATCCGCAG
>NZ_JBFTIZ010000390.1:0-3341 GCF_056395165.1 Pedobacter sp. 10L46_2 | reverse complement strand
ATAGTGGGTCACTAGCCCTAATTTCTATTTGAGTTCCTGATGAAAGGGATGCAGAAGTCTAAATCGAGATATGAGTCTAAACTCTGAGGAACGAATAGTTTACTTCTGCTTCCTTCTCATTCTAAATTATCAAAAACAAATCTAAAGGAACGAATGTGAGAGATCTCTTGACCCGGCATAATCAGGGGATCTCTCGCATTCGTTCGAGATGACGACCTCTTTATGATACGGCCCCTTTTCATTTTAATTGTTTAGGTGTAACTTTTTCTTACTTTTCGCCACCACAGCATTGCACCCGTAATGGAAAGCAAGCCCGGTAATAAACCTATGATCACGTATAATATTTTGATGGTGACACCACCAAAGTTTCCTACGTGAAGAGGAAAAAAAGTGGCTTCTACCCTTTCCCAAAATCCGTGTTCAGCTAATAGTTCAATAGAAATCACTTTTCCAGTTGTAGGATCTATAGCAATCGAATTTCCATTATAGAAGAATGCGGATTGGCCTTTTACTGTACCACTTGCCTGGAAATTCTTTCCGGGCTGGGTGGGTAAGTAAACTTTTTTAAGGATTAAGTCGGGCATATTTTTCTTTGCATTACTAAGCATTTCGTCTATGTTTTGTGAAGACAAGGTATTTATCGKAGTTGAAACAGTTTGTTTTTTCCAATATGCAGGATCTAATGAAAACTTGTTCATCCAGAAACCTGTAAAGAAAATAACCACATTAAAAGCCAATGCCCATACTCCAACAATTCTATGTAGACCAGAGGATATGGTTCTCCAATTATTCCATTTCATTTTCTCTTTAAAGGACAGCACTTTCCATACATGCTTTCTGTAAATGATCAACCCTGTTATGGTAGATAAGAGCATAGTAATCCCAAAAACCGTAGCCAGCAGCAATCCCGGTATACCAAGCTGAAAACTCCAATGAAATTGAAATATCCAGTGCATGAAACTTGGATTTAGATCTTTTAGGTTTCCTTCGCGCAAGGTCTTACCAGAGTAAGGATTGATGCTGACCATCCCAAGGTCATAGGTACTGATCTTTCCGTCGTTTTGATAAAGTCTGAATTCATATGCTTCATTTGTTACAGCATCAGGATTTAACCAGGCAATACCCGCAACGTTTGGATGCTCCTGCCCTATCTTCCTGTAGAGGGCATCTAGAAATAGTATTTTACCTGAGGGTTTTACCTTAAGTAATTCAGCATTGATCGCGTGATCGATCTCTTCTAAAAAGACCAATGCCGAGCCACTTAGCCCAAGCAGTAATAGAAAAACACCACTAATAAGACCAAGCCAGCTATGAAAAGAGAATGCCAGTTTAGTTATTGATTTTGATCTGTTCATCGGATTTGGTAGCTTATTCCAATTCTATAATTAAACGGATCACCTAAACCACCAGCAACTGTGCTCGATCTGCTCCCAGTGAAATAGTGTTTATCAGTAAGGTTATAAGCATTAAACTGAATGTTATAACGCCCCCTTTGATAGTTGATGGCTGCATCTAATACGGTATATTCAGGAAACACAAAGTTTTGATTACTGATCAGGCCAACCTGATCGCCCACATAGCGAACACCTCCGGCTAATCCCAACCCTTTCAGAGCAGTACTATACAAGTTATACTTTAACCAAAGGTTAGCGATGTGTTTTGGCGCATTTGCAAAACGATCGCCTTTTTTTCCATAGGCACTTGTACTGAGGATGATATGTTCATTATACGCATATCCGGCAATGATATTAAAGTTTTGAATTGTTCCGGTGGCAGAGAATTCAATTCCTCTGCTTCGGGTACCATCAATTGCCGTCTGGCGATGAGAGTTTTCTTCTGTAGGCGCGGCAGTCAGGATATTTGCATATTTAATCTCATATACAGACACTGTGGTTGACAGTTGCTGATTAAAGAAATCTGCTTTAGTACCTAGTTCATATTGAGTTGCCTTGCGGGTAGGAAATGGCCCACCAGAAAGAACATTATTAGAGGTTTGAGGATTAAAAGATTTGACGTAGGTACCGTAAAAAGCTAAATTCTCTATAGGTAAGTATACTAATCCAACCCTTGGGATCCATCCAGATGCTTGTAGTTCATCACCTTGTTTATTATCTCTGTCAGACAGCGGAGTTTCCTTTCCGTCATAGTTATCGTATCTTAAAGAGACCAGCGCTTTAAGCTGTCGTCCAAAACTAACCTGATCCTGAATATAGAAACCCGTCAAATTGGTAATGCGTTTGTTGTCATCTGATTCTTCAGCAGGAACAGCAGATTCCGGGATATCACTGCTGTAATCAGGGTTAAAAATAGAAATACGGGTTGAAGGTTTATACTGGTAATCGTTTTTTGTCCAGCCATAACGATTGTAATCAGCACCAACTATGATCTGATGTTCTAAGGACCCGGTCTTCGTATTGTAGCTTGCATAAGCAGTGGTTTGCAGACTAAAACGATCAGTTTCCCAATCCTGATATCCTCTGCTAATTGAATCATTTCTGATCTTCCCTACAGGTATATGATCGGTATAATCCAGCACATTTCTTACCGCACGCTGTACCACCGTTAGTTTCAGTTTTTCGTTAAAGCTATGGTTGAATGAAAGTGTGGCCGACGAGTTATTGGTCTTTCCATAGTCAGTTGGACTTTGTATGGTCAGATTGTTTGGATAATAGTTAAAATCGAAAGTACCGTCAGTCCTGGTGCGGATAAAAGTTCCATTATCATATTGGTGAACAGCTTTTTGGTGAGCATAGTTCAATTCCAGGTTAAGGCTTGTTTTATCTGAAAAAAGATAAGTTAATGATGGTGCCAGGAAAATATTTTCTTTATCCTGGTCGCTGCGAAAACTTTCCGATCTGTCGTAGCCTATGATAGCACGATACAATAGCTTTTTATTTTTAGTTAATGGTCCGGTAATGTCTGCTGATGCCCGACGGAAATTCCAGCTTCCCAGCGACAAGTCGATGTTGTATCGGCTTTCTGCAAGCGGTTTTTTGTGACAAAGTTTATTACACCACCTGGTGCTCCCTCACTAAACAAGGCGCCAGAAGGACCTCGCAGTAGCTCTACAGATTCTACGTTGTATAATAATGGCTGTTGGCTCCATAAGAAGAGATTACCTCTGATACCATTATAAAGCAGGAAACTTGCATCATTAGGAGAATATGCAGTAAATCCACGCATAGTGAATGAACCATTTCCATTATTTGCCTTCATACCAGTAAAACTGCTTGCAAGTTCATTCAGCGTAAAAGCTTGCTTGTCGTGCATTACCTCTGACGAGATAGCTTGTACAGATTGTGGGGTTTCGAGTAGTGAAATATCCATTCTGGTAGCGCTAC
>NZ_JBFTIZ010000389.1:0-3356 GCF_056395165.1 Pedobacter sp. 10L46_2 | reverse complement strand
AAACTTGGGTATTGATTATATCTTATGTATGGAGTCTTTTTGCCTGCTGACCACAAATTCTTTTGCTTTTGCCAATTTCTTTAATGTTTTGGGATAATTGGAGTGAATTTCCATCAGGGCATCTCCTATCTGATTTCCGCTTGTAAAATCTATTTCAAAAAGCCACTCTGCAAGACCAATATCGGCCCACATTTGTCCTTTTCGGGTATCTGTGGGTTGCCTCAGATGAATAGCAGGAACATTTGATGAAAAGGCTATGATCGGGGAGTGCATTTCAAAACTGACCAGTGCTCTTGCCTTAGCATAAACTGATTGCGCTTCATCCGGAATCCAATAGGTATCTCTCCATATCACATGTTTTTTAACATCTTCGGGCAGTGGGTCTATCAGCATTTCTTTGGCCAGTTCTACCTGATATGTGACTTCGGGACACGCCAGAATCTTTAATCCCGTTTCCCGTACCCATCTGATCATTACATCACGAAGTTTCGCATGATCGGTGTCTTTATAGTACTGCGAAATCATGTATTTCTTTGATTCCTCCTCTGTTGGCTCTATGTTCTTCATTTTCCAATAAGGGGTGTACCTCAGTCGTGGTATGACACAAATAAATTCCCCACTTTTCAATCCTTTCGAATCCAGGTAATCAGCAGCAAGTTTATCATTACGAAGATTGATTGCAAAAGTTGCATCCGGGGCAAACTCAGTTATCGGACATTTAGATCGCAGTGATTTCAGGTAATCTAATGAAGCAGTATCTCTGCAATAGATAAATGAGGCTTTATTAATTAGATCTAAAGATTTGACATCTGCATCTACCAGCGAAATTCCGTACATTCCAAAGGGCTTACCGGTTTGTTTATGCCATGCGGCGAGATCAGCAGGAACTACAATCCAGGGTCCGGAACCATGTACCATGATGTCGCACGTTTCAAATGCCTCTTGCAAGGCCGGTGTTGTCGGTTTACCTGATGCATCGATCTTTCCGGGGGCAAGTTTTAGGTTCCTAAAACTCTTCTTTAGCAACACATCAACGCCATTATCCAGACTATTTGGCCATAATGTGATCTCTGCCTCAGGCAAATAGGTTTTAAACAGTTCCATTATTCCAAAAGTGTGGCCAATATCACCTATGTTTACCGTTTGCCAGGATGAGCGTAGTAATATCCTGGAATTCGCTTTAATATAGCCACTTTCAATAGCTCCCATAAGGCTGGAAATAACAGGAAGTGCAGCCATAACTGCAGCATTCTTAATAAATTTTCTTCTTTGCATCTTCAATCAAACTTTCTTTACTGCTGTTTAACAATCTTAAAAACATGAACCTGTGGCTGATTTACCTGATAAATAGTGTCGGCAAGTACAGACAATTGTCTGAGGGCTTCTGTTTCCGAACTCTTTTTCAGCAAGTAATTCTTAAATTGTTTCTGGTGATATTCATAATGCCCGCCACTTTTTAATGTTTTCAGTCGGTTTTTAAGATATCCAGCCACCAGAGTTGTATCTGATGCATCTTTAAGTTCAGAAAGATGCATAAATTCAACAAAGCGGAGATTGCGGATTACTGCTTCCACATCTCTGTATTTTATGCAAGTATTCATTACCGTTATGGCTTGCCGGTATTGAGGCGTATTTTTGTATAGCGCAAGATTAATCCCCGTCGAGAGGTTCTTAGCAGTAACCCCTGCAATAAAAACATCATCAATAAAAAGATGGTAGTTCCCCGGTAATATTTTTTTTACCTGCAATAATTCCGTATTAAACTCTTCATTAAAGGGAACCCATTTGAGCGCATCGGCAGCAGATTCCTTAATCGGAAAGGGCAGGCTTTTCTCAAGACATTCAAAAGTTAATGAGCTGTCTGTATTTGATTGTTTTCTTATTTCTGCGTTAAAGCTACCCTCTTGCGATGCTTTTAAATCATCTCCAATAATCAGTTTAGATACGTATTGGGGCGACTTTGTATCCTTCAAGAACTGATAGGCCATTACAAAATGTCCTGCCGACTGTGGGTGTACCCGATCTTTACCGATGATGGTAAAAGCAGGGTCTTTTAACTGCTCTTCGTTATTGATGCGGAGCAATACTGATTGAAAATCGACCAGGTTGGTATGATACTTTTCAGACAAAAATTGCATGTGTTCTGCACAACGCTGTAAAGCATCGTTTACACCATATAGGTTTTCTGTTTCCATAACTGCGGTCTGGTCATAAATAGATGGTTTCAGCAGCGTAACAGCTTCTACATTCTTTTTTAAAATTTTTACCGCGGCCTCTGTGCTGCTCCTATATGCTGCCAATGCCTGTTGCTTTAGGGTTTCATTAGAATTTGCTTTACCATAAAGTTCCCGTTTTACGTCATTCATGCCTATCATCATTACCGCTTGAGTTGGCCGATGGATGAGCACATCTTTATCCATTCTTTTTAAAATTCCCGTTGCAACATCTCCGGATATTCCGCAGTTGTAAAAACGTATTTTTTGAGCCGGGAACCGAGTGGCATAATAGATCCATAAGTCATTGTAGTATTCGCCATTGTTGGTAATGCTGTTTCCTATAAAACACACCCTGCTTCCGGCAGGAAAAAAACTTTTGTTGTTTTGCTGGGCAAACCCAAATGATGTAGAAATGAACAGGATAATAAATACTGCACTTAACCTTGGCGAAAATAACGGCATACTTTTTTACTTATAAGGTTTAAAAATCGTCACAACAGTTCCCTCCTTTACTGGTTTTTTAAAACGCAAGGCCAATCTGGTATAGGGCTTTCCGCCCTCAGAAAGTTCCTCACTTTTAATTTCAAACGCTTCTTTAGTTACTATGGTAATGAATAACTTATCTTTTTTGCCGGTAATTTCGATTTGATTGGCATTGATCCGCTTCCAGCTACCTCTGGTGATCAGGGCGGTTTCATAACTCTGATCCTCACTAAATGCAAAATGATCTGTTACGCTAAAAAATCCATTATGTTTGCGGTTATAAATAAATTCCCGTTCCAGTTTTTTGAGTTCCTCTACGGGGTAAGCGCTGGCAATATCCATAACCATTTTATCCTGCTCATTGGTAAAGCTGGTACTGAGGACATTGCCTTTTGCTGCAGCACCTGGTATTTGCTGCTGACCGGCAATGAGCGGCACCGGATGCCCATAGGAAGCAATGGTTTTATAAGAATACCTTTCTGGTCCAAATGTTTTTGATGTATATGGGATAATCCCCGGATCGCCCATTAAAACCTCATCTCCTACTACAATAGAGAAAGATCCAACATCGTTATGATTATGATGTTCATTGTTGTTGCCCCCTTTTATTGCCACCCCCATATCCATTTCTGACGCTGCAGCCGGGCGGACAGTGAG
>NZ_JBFTIZ010000388.1:0-4335 GCF_056395165.1 Pedobacter sp. 10L46_2 | reverse complement strand
AGCATTGCATTATCATATACATCTATTGCTTCATCAGATAGGTTGTTCCAGTCGCAGCCAAAGTCATCATTAGGCTGTACATCGCCCCAATCAGCCGTCATTGCTCCGTAAAGCAAGCCATAACTTTTGTTGTATCTTTCCTTAAGTAAATACCTGATCATGCGTTCCATTCTTGTTAATACGGTTACACCGGCAATTTGTTCGCTTAAAATACTTGTATCTCCTGTTTTCTTAACGTATTTGCCTACAAGCTGAATTAATGAGGTTTCCTGATCTGTTTCAACAGTGTTTTTAAAGCCTACATGCTTAGGGTCGTTATCAGAATAGTAAGGTGTATCATCGTTCCATGTGAAGTCCTTTTTCAAGACATAACCATCCACCATCTCGTCATTTTTTTGCTGAAGCGCGAAGAAGACTAAAATGGCCCCTTTAACTTCTTCTTTGGAAGTCTCCTCGAGCGCGGTTACAATAAAGGTATTCATATCGCGTGCCCAGATCTGCGAGTAACCACTTCCTGCATTAAACCCTTCTTTTATGGCAGTTCTGGCCATGCTGTCTACTATTTGCATGGAGGTGTCTGCCAGAATAGATTTTGCGAGTTGTTGTTCTTCACTTTGTTTAGTGGATGAGCAGGAGCAAATAAGAAAGGTAAGGGCCAATAGATATGCCGAATAAATCTTCATGAGTTTGTGGTTTTTAATGTATGTACATACGAAGATAATAAAAATGTAATAATTCATTTGATTCATTGAATTATTTGAGTTTTAATAGTTTTTTTATATTTTTATGTGCGGGGTTTAAAAAATATCTGTATATATGTATATACAATATAAATAGCCTTAACCAAATAGCACAAAGTATTATGATGGATTTTTTTCAAGCAATTTATGATTGGGTTATCGGTTTCTTTGGTATTGGAAATTTTATCAAGATGCCATTGATTATAAAATATCTTTCTTTTCGTACGTTTTTAATGCTTTTGTAGGACGATTTATCTCCATAGCTGCAATTGTATTTTGTATAGGGCTTTTTGAGAAGTATGCTATCTTTAAAACTAGTTTTACCTGGTATTGGTTTATTTATGGCTATATAGTATGGGAATTCGGGCATTTCATTTATCATTATCTTGGTCATAAAGTTCGCTTGTTCTGGTGCCTGCATTCTACTCATCATGCACCACAGGCTATGAATCTGTCTGTATCTTATGCACACTTTTTTCTGGAGGGGCCTTATGCGGATGTGATTAGAACTACGGTATGCATTTTATTAGGCGTAAATCCGCCGATGTTGTTTGTAATTATGTTTATTGATGGGTTTTACGGTGGTTTTATACATATAGGTGAACAACTGATGAAGGATGGTAAATTGGGCTTTTTGTATAAATACATTCTGACACCTTCGCACCATAGGGTACATCATGCTAAAAATCCATTGTATATGGATACAAATTTTTGTAACCTGCTGAATATCTGGGATCGAGTTTTTGGCACTTATCAGCCTGAGGAGAAGAATCTTCCAATCGAATACGGTATTACCAGAGAAATGAAACCTAATAGTTTTCTGGATAGTTATTTTGGGGAGTTCGCCTGTTTGATAAAGGATGTTTACAAAGCCCCAGGACTTAAAAATAAATTCCTGTATATTTTTATGCCACCAGGATGGAGCCATACAGGTGATCATAAGACGGCAAGTAAAGCCAGAAATGAGTTTAAGGAAATTCAACGCCAACCGATACAAAATGAGTTAGCGTCTGACTTTAGTGCGGATCCAAAGCAAATAGTGATTCAGGAATCTATTTAAGTTCTGTGTGGTTTTTTATTGCATTAAGGTAATTTCTGATATCTTTTTCCAGCAAAACAGGATACTGATAAGTTAGTTTTTCTGCCAGTTCTGTGCCCAACTCATGGGCAATGTCTGCATAGGCAAATAAAGCCCGCCAGTTGTCCTGGATTTCGGCAGAGGCAAAAGTTGCTTCAATTTTTTTCCATAATTCAGATGACAAGTATTTCTTAAAAAAGCGGCCGTGTTTATTGGTGGTAATTTTCCAGTCATGCGAAAGAGAGATGTACCATTCAATCATTGGTACAAGATAATCATTCCTCATCATGTTTTCCGTCATGAACTTAGCATAGAAAAGCTCATCCCGGGCAAGGCACTTGGCCACGTATGTCATGTCCCACCAGAAGTCGTTCATCACTTGTGCGAATTTTTCAGCTCCTGGTTTTTTTATGATAACAGACTGATATGTTGGCGGCTTTAAGTTTTTACAGAGCCGATCTTTATCTATTAAAACTTTATAGCCTACATCCCAATCTTCCGGCAATTCAGATTTAGCGGCTTCTTTTTGAAATTCCAGTATGCTATAGAGTTTGAAATCAACCTTTACATAATCTTCATAAAGCACCATTCTCATGGCATGCTTCCCATCAAAGGCTTCTTCACTTTCAGCTACTTTGGCAATAACTCTTCCGAACTCACTGAGCCAGCTGTCATCTTTAAGGGCTGCAGTTAAATCTTCAAAAACCAGTTCAATATCAAGGTCGCTGAATTTATCTACGGGTGCAATGGCGCTGGCCAATGAACTGGTGAGCAGTACAGCCCTAA
Organism: Pedobacter sp. 10L46_2; assembly: GCF_056395165.1. NCBI lineage: Bacteria > Pseudomonadati > Bacteroidota > Sphingobacteriia > Sphingobacteriales > Sphingobacteriaceae > Pedobacter > Pedobacter sp. 10L46_2. The sequence continues at coordinate 1,731 of NZ_JBFTIZ010000388.1, read as the reverse complement.
TCTCATGGTTTGAATTAGCCCAGTTTATGATGTGTTTTAGCTTTTCGTTTCTGGCTTTAACCATAGTGATTGGGTAGTTGTTTTGGAAATTGAGTTCATAGCAGGTTAAAAATAGCAATTTCAGCCCTTGCTCCAAATCTTGCAGGTAAAATACTCGTTCCAACACCTTTGGAAACATACATTTTAGGAACATTATGATTATACCATCCTTTAACATATTTTCCGCTTCCCGGTGGCAAAAATGGAGCATAGCCAAATAAATTTATCTGGCCTCCATGTGTATGTCCCGAAAGGATAAAATCAATATTCGTGTCCTTATCCGTTTGACTTGAAATATAGTCGCTGTACTGAGGGCAATGATTCAGAACAATATGGTAGTCGCTTTTTTTATAGCCTTTTATTGCAGTGCCATAATCAGCCTTGCCTCCAATAAAATCATCTACACCTGTTATTGAAATGGACTTATTCTTGAACGAATACTGTGTTGTTTCATTAATTAGCAGAGTGCAATTATTGCCTGCATAAATTTTATTTAACTCATCTAAATCGATATTACCCCAATATTCCCAATTACCTAAAATGGCCACCTTTTTTATTTCCTTATCAATTAGTTTTAAAAACTCATTGAGTAGAGGAGTGTTTTCCGATTTATCTATCGCATCACCGGTAATTAAGATTAGTTGAGGTTGTAATTTGTTAAGCTTATTTGCCAGATGCTTTAACTGATAATTTACAGATTGAAGATGCAAATCAGAGATTTGAACAACTTTGATATGGGTTGTTTCTTTAGTTGCCTTGCCAATGTAAAATTCATTAGTTTCGATAAAAAACTTCTCAATCCAAAACATATCTGCCAGGATGGTTCCGAATGTAGCCAGAAGACCTGCCCTTATGAATTTTCGCCTGGTTAGTTTCATTGTCAACTTTAAATATTAAGGGCCGTATTCCAAAGAAACGATTTTTTTCGATTTTTACACGATGGGATTATACTATCTTTAGCATCAACGTATATATTCATGAAAGTCGCTTCACTACCTGAAAATGAATCTGCCAGGCTATCGGCCCTTGCTTCCTACCAGCTTATGGATAGTGAACAGGAGCAGGAGTACGATGACCTTGCTATGCTGGCCGCAGAAATTTGTCAGACACCAGTTGCTTTGATTACCTTAATTGGAGAGCAGCGTCAATGGTTTAAATCCAGATATGGGACTGAATTAACAGAAAATCACCGTGATTATACTTTTTGTAGCCATGCAATAATAGATGATCAGGAGATCATGATCGTCAGCGATGCTACTGAAGATTCTCGTTTTTTTGATAACCCGATGGTAACCCAGCATAAAGTGGTTTTCTACGCAGGTGTTCCTCTGGTAAATCCTGATGGATATGCACTTGGGAGTATCTGTGTTATTGGTAATGAAAAGAAACAGCTCAATGACAGCCAGATAAGGGCATTGAAAATTCTGGGGCGACAGGCGCTTCAATTGATCGAGCTACGTAAGAAAGTATACGAATATGAAGAAGTGAATAAAGCGCTGGAAGAGTCAAATGGTTTGGTTCAGAAATTTGCCGAGCGCGTAGCCCACGATATCAAAAATCCATTGGGTAATATCATGCTTACGGCACAAGCTTTAAGAAGTAAAGCAGAGAAGGCGGGGCATGATGGCTATTATCGTTTTATTGACATTTCGCTAAATTCAGCAAAGAAACTAGTGGACTACGTTAATGAAC
>NZ_JBFTIZ010000387.1:0-3442 GCF_056395165.1 Pedobacter sp. 10L46_2 | reverse complement strand
CTGTAAAAGGTCTTCAATTCTTAAATCAGGGAGTTGACTTAACCTCAGTTTGCCCTTTAACCAATAATTTGAAGCGGGTACTGAAATAACTCTTATTCCACATTCCATACACTTTTCTATTGCAAGTTTCCTTCCTTCAATGTTTATACAATCCTCCATTACAATCATCTTCTCTACTCCATATTTATTTTTCAAGTACTGAATAGAATGAGAACCGTATACTCTTTTTTGTTCTATGTGTTTATTCCTACGATCAGGATTATCATCAACAAAGCCCAATATTTCAAAATTATTTTCTGAAGATGCGTCTAAACCTTGCTTAATCAGTAAAGAAGATCTGTCAGCTCCATAGATCAGCAACACCTCTTTAGAAACAACTTCCAGATCTTGAAGGTAATGGAACAATTGTTTCACAGTTATCCTTAGTGCAATAAGCATCGAGGCAGAGATAAAAAAATTAATGATGAGCATAGGAATAAACCAATGATTATTGAATCCAAAATAAGAGGATAAAAACAGGTAAGCCGCCACTTCAAATAGCAAACTAGCTAATAGCACTGCTTTAAAGACACGGAAAATATCGTCAACACTAGAGTATCGGATTATTCCGGTGTGTATTCTCATACTTACAAAAACCACCATCGTGATTACATTGTAAACGATCAGATAAAGGAAAAACTTGTTATTAAATATTTCATTAAAATTCTCCTTTTGTATAATCATTAATGATGCAGCAAGAGCGATTGTTACAATGAACTGATCAATTAACAGGATCAGCCACCTGGAGTACACTTTTTCGCAAAATAGAATTTTTTTCATGTCATTAAACGTTAAATAGATGAAGAAAGGTTAAGCTTTGTTAGCTTGCAATCTATAAAGTGGGAAAAAATCAACATCAGAGTTGAGATCGATTTCTTGTTGAGATAACAAAGAGGTATATACTTCCGGATTGGCTATGAAACGCCAACTATGGTAATTGAAAGTAAGATTTGAAAAATTAGCTTTCCACCTAAACAACGAATCTTCTTTAAAGCCTAAGCCTCCACCCAGATTGTAATATTTTACACCAAGTTGTCGCCCAAGAATCGTGATTTCTTCCGTTAACAATTTGGCAGGAGAATCTCCCAGATATTCTTCTCTGGTCCCCAATAAATGCGCCTGCATAATACCATTTGTGATGACCACTATTGCACCACATATCGGATAATCATTTTGATCATACACAAAGATTAGTCTTGCATCGTATTCTTCTGAATCAAGCAATCGCCTAAAATATTCTTCATCAAAATAATAGGTGTTCGAGGCATCCACCCTAAGCATATTTAATGTATAGATAGCACTAAAGGTTTTTATATCCTCGCCCGTACTGGCTTCCCTAACATAATACCCCTTTTTTCTCAGGGTCCTGATTTTTCTTAATACCCTTTCCTGGTAAGCGCTTCTCTGTTCCTCAATAGGAAGGCTTAGATCCAGTACCACCACTTTTCCGTTATCTACCACCCCTCCAAAATCTCCCATCAGTTCTGCCTGGTCAAAGAAAGGGTTCAACCTGGAAAATACGGTAACGATCTTTTCATCTTTTAGGAAGTCCAGAAAACAATTCCTGAAATTATATACAAAATCTGAAGGAAGCTTGTGGAAATCCCTATTCGAAATCGGACCGCTATAACCATATACCGAACTCATATCATAGTATTCAGAATCCTGAATATCTCTTTTCAATAATGGGATAGCAATAAAATCACTCCCTTCTTCATAAACAAACAACATTGGAATTCCAGAAGTGTTATCCAATGAATGATAGGTCCATGAATGATAAAAATCATATTTCAAAGCCCTTTTTACAAGACCTTTCCACTCGGCCTCTTGTTCAAGTTTAACGATGTACTTCATGCCGGGTAAATTATTTTTAGTTATATAATCCTCTTTTATTACTTCCATTTTCAGATATTTATCACTACCTGGGATACCAACAAAACCTTGTTTACTATATATTCTGATGGCTGCATTATGTTCTTTATTTACTTCAAGTATTACCTTTTTCRGGTTTAGGGTAGAGAAAGCATAATCAAGAATAAGTGCTGTTGCCTTTTCTCCGATGCCTTTGCCCCAGCAGCTTGAGTCACCTATAAAAAGATGAAATTCGGCCTGTTGTTCTGAGATGTCAAGCAATTGCACGTTCCCGATATATCTCTTGCTATCTGTTAAGCAGATGGCAAATCTCTTTTGGTCAGTTCGCTTTAAAACACCCCTTAGCCAATCCCTCTCCACTTTCAATGTAATTGGCTCTGATGGATTGAAAGGTGTATACTTCCATATCTCCGGATTATTTCGCCATTTATAGGATATCATCGCATCCTCAAGTGCCAGAGGCCTTAAAAATATACTTTCGCTCATAATATTGTTTTTAATACATTAAGTATGCGTTTCATTTCAGAATGGGTATACCGATGATCTATTGGTATGGCGATAAGATGCGTTGTTAAATAATATTCATACATCTTTTTTGTAGTCCATTCCAGAACATTTGGCCAGTATGTAGCCACATATATTCTTTTTTCAAATAGCTTGTTTCTAATTTCGGTAGAAGAGATTAGCAGTGGATAGATCATCGGTCCATTTACAGAAGACGCATCAAATGAATAGTCGTTATAACTCTCCAGAAAATCATGAAGGTACATGAAGTTGGAATTTCTTCTGTATTTACACGCTTTATAATCTATACCTGATAAAATCGACTGAGATAAAGAAGACATTTTACGTATTGGGTTGTTGGAAAGAACAACATTATTTACAATAAAATCTTCGTACCCGCTTTCAATCCCCATGTCAATACTTTTTATCAGATGGGAAAATCTGTCTACCGACACATCTTTCTCTAGCTTTAGTCTTACATCACTAGTGCATTGAAGATAGGCCCCATCTGGTACACCAAAGAACTTTCGGCAAGAATAAAAAGTATCCACCCCCTCCAATGGCTCAGAAAAAAAAGCCTGGGAATTATCTACTATCAGATTTTCGAAAAGCTTACTTAGCCTTATAACGGTATCCTGTTTTAGTCCAAAATAATTTGTGTACAGCAGACCATCATCAGGACCTACCTCGAAATCGAGAACCGGATCCATATTTTCGTCAATAGTATAATATTGAAATTGAACACCCAACTTCTTAAGTGGCTCCAACATCACCTCACAGGTATAATAAGGTATGTGAACCAATTTATATCGCTTAACTTTGAGAATATATTCAAATGCATTCCTACCAGTATTTAATTTTATTAGCGAGGGATAAAATTCCTCACCTCTGGACAATTGTAATTCTAAATATCCTCCAATAGACTTCATTTTGTTTGATTATTGATTTTGCATTTTGAAAATAGGTTAACAATGGGATTGATGTATTTGCATTTTGAAAATAGGTTAACAATGGGATTGATGTATTT
>NZ_JBFTIZ010000386.1:0-7294 GCF_056395165.1 Pedobacter sp. 10L46_2 | reverse complement strand
CCTTTTATCTGATCTATGGCTTTACGCAATATTTGTTTTGATGCATCTACAAGCGGCTGAAGCTCATTTATATCTTCCCCTAAAATAAAAGAACCGCCATTGTCAGCCCAAAAGCCATTTAACTCGGCAGATACATCAATATTAATGATATCGCCTTCTTTAAAAACTTTATTTTCTGTAGGAATACCATGAGCAATCTCATTATTCACGCTTATGCACGTCCATCCAGGGAAGTCATAAGTCAGCTTAGGTGCCGATTTTGCGCCTAAGGCGCTTAAAATTGCTCCTCCAAAATCATCCAATTCTTTAGCTGTCATACCTGGAGCAGCATGTTCCCTCATTTGTTTAAGGGTTTCTGCTATCGCATTACTGATCTGTTGCATTCCTGAAAGTTCTTCGTCTGATGTAATTGACATGGTCTTTTTTTATACAAAGATAGAAATATTCAACAATCTGTAGAGGAACTCCAAGCCGGATTAACAACAGTAAAAGCAAGCGACATTAAAAACTCAGTAGAAGTTGCTGTAAGACAAGATAGTACTACAAAAACTCCAGTTGAATTAAAAGACCTACCTGAGCCGGTTCAAAAAACTTTACAAGCTGAACCAGCAAAAGAATGGACTCCAACTGCAGCATTCCTTGTTGTTAACGCAGACAAATCTGAGTATTACTTGATCAATGTTAAAAAAGGAGAAGAAACAGGATCTCTTAAGATCGACAAAGACGGTAAAGTGGTTCAATAAATCACGATACATATATAGCTAATACACACAAAAGCCGGAGGATTCCGGCTTTTGTGCTTTTTATTAAACCGATATTTAGAATAAATCATCATATTTAATCGTTGTATATAAATATGAGAATAGGACTAATTACGCTTTTATTATTTTGCGGCTATGCTACTACGTATGCTCAATCTTTCAAGTATCCGGTGCTTAACCCTCAAGGAAAAACCATAAAATCACTTATACCCGGAGATTTGAATAATGATAAAGTTGAAGATCTGGCCTTGATTTATGAGTTTTACGCTGCTGTTAAAGAAAACAGGGCGTATGGAGATAATACAACAGAACTTATCACCGAAATCCAAAGACCCAGGATGCTGGCAGTCTATTTTAAATCGGGCAGAAATTACAAATTAGTTACCCAAAACAACAATTTTATTTTAAGATCAGAAGAAGGTGGCTCAATGGGTGATCCCCTCCGTCCTTTGGTTATCGCAGATAATGTACTCAACCTCGCTTTTGAAGGAGGCGCAAATTGGAGATGGAAACTTAATTACAGCTTTAAATATCAGGATAAAGATTGGCAGCTTACCAAGGCAAGCAATTACTCTTATCATAGCGGATCTGGTGATATGAATAGTAAAAAGTATGATTTTGTAAACAAGAAACGCATTATTACTATTGGTAAAATCAATAATAAGGATTCAGGAAACGAGATTATTGAACAGAATTTAACATTTAAAACGCTGCGTACTTTTTCGAGCTTTAAAAAACCCTGGACCTGGGAATTGGGCCCAGATGAGTTTCTATAACTCCTACCACATATCATACTCAACTTAGACTCTGGTAAAGTAGTCTGTTTTAACGCAAAAAAGGGCCTGAATCACCACTGATTCAGGCCCTTTTTTGAATTATTTAATCCAAATTATTAACGTGAATAATTTGGAGCTTCTTTAGTGATTGAAATATCATGAGGATGACTCTCTCTCATTCCGGCAGCTGTAATGCGTACAAATTTAGCTTTCTGTAAATCTTCAATAGTTGCAGCACCACAATAGTGCATACCTGCTCTTAAGCCTCCTACATATTGATAAATCACCTCGGCCAATGTTCCTTTATAAGGTACGCGACCAACAATACCTTCCGGCACCAATTTGGTAACTACATCTTCCTCATCCTGGAAGTAACGGTCTTTTGATCCTTGTTGCATTGCTTCAACAGAGCCCATACCACGGTAAGATTTAAACTTACGTCCTTCGTAAATGATGGTTTCACCTGGCGACTCCTCTACTCCGGCGAATAAAGATCCTGCCATAATAGAGCTAGCTCCGGCTGCTATAGCTTTAACAATATCTCCTGTTTGTTTGATACCACCATCAGCAATTACAGGAATTCCTGTGCCAATTAATGCCTGAGCACATTCAAAAACTGCATATAACTGTGGTACACCAACACCAGCAATGATTCTGGTAGTACAGATAGAACCTGGACCAATACCCACTTTTACTGCATCAGCTCCGGCAGCTGCCAAAGCTCTTGCAGCTTCCGCTGTAGCAATATTACCTGCAATAACCTGTAAGTCGGGGAACTTAGCTTTAATGGCCTTAACCATATCGATAACACCTTTAGAGTGACCGTGAGCAGTATCAACTGTAACTACATCAACTCCTGCTTGTACCAGTGCAGCAACACGATCAATGTTATCAGCAGCTACACCTACTGCAGCACCTACACGGTTGTACCCTCTGCAGCAGTGATCAGGTTTTCGCTAGTCATCACTTCAGAAACTTTACGTTGCATATCTTTTTGGAAGCGCAAATCTCTATTGGTAATTATACCAACCAATTTACCATCTGAATCTATAACAGGAATTCCACCTATTTTAAACTCTTTCATGATCTGAAAAGCATCGGCAACCTTGGCATCTTTACTTAAAGTAACAGGATCCTGGATCATTCCGCTTTCTGAGCGTTTTACTTTTCTTACCTCCTCTGCCTGACGCTCGATGCTCATGTTTTTGTGAAGCATACCGATACCACCTGCCTGGGCAATGGCAATAGCCAATCCAGATTCAGTTACAGTATCCATTGCAGCAGAAACTACAGGAACATTAATACGTATTTTTTTTGTAAGGAAACTCCCTGTATCCACGTCACGTGGCAGAACTTCAGAGTAAGCTGGTACTAATAATACGTCATCGTATGTTAGACCTTCGGCGATAAATTTATTGGGATCGAGTTGCATAGCAAATAATTTATGAGTTACTATTTGCCGGGCAAAAATACGATTATTATTGATACTGTGCAACAGTTTTAGAAATATTGGGCTTAGGCACTAAAAGTTTACAATTAAATTAAATAGCGCCAGAAAATAATATTGAGCAAATTGTTTTATACTTTTGCGTAAAAATTAACGACATGAAGAAAACGCTCTTTTCAATTGCGCTTGCAATTGCTACAACGGCATGCTATGCCCAAACGCCAAAAGTTAAAACTGACACAGTTATAACTGATCTATCTTACACAACTGTTGATAAAACTACCCAATCTCTAAAGCCAACTACAGGTGCAATAGTTACAGAACTTAATTTCAATCCCTTTAAAGGAAACTTAAGCTTAAACAACTCTCTTAATCAGATTAAGGTAAGATATTTTATTAGCCCCGACATTGCTTTAAGACTAGGTTTTCACGCAAGTCAAAAGGATTCAACCGCAAACGTAAATAATCCCTACGGGCCACAGGGTATTTTTGTTAAAAATGAAAGAAAAAGCACTTTAATTGGACTTAATTTCGGTGTTGAAAAACATTTCAAAGGCACCAGGCGCTTATCCCCCTACATCGCTGCAGATATTTCGGTAAGCAGTAAATCTGCAAATCAGGAAATTAAGGACAATGGCGTTTCTACATCCATTAAAAATGGCTGGCTCGAGACAATCTATTTACCAAACAATCAGAGCTATTACACTCAACTTCAAGAAAATGCATACACTCGATATGGCATCAATCTAATTACAGGCTTTGATTTTTATATTGCCAAAGATTTCTTTTTTGGTTATGAGTTCAATTTTAACTTATCAAAAACGGAATATAAAAATATTCGAACCACAGTTACGGGACAAAATACTGGCACAGGGCAACCGACTACCAACTTCAACGATACAGGAAAGAAATCTGCATCAACATTTGGCCCTACACTAATAAATGGCGTCCGTATTGGCTATTCATTTTAATACGGAACTCGATATGAAAAAGAATATATTACTAATAGCGATTACTTTAATTTCTTTACTTCAGTTTCAAAGCTGCAAAAAAGACAATCTTACCGGTCCGGAAATTCAAACGTTATCAGCGACTGCACTGGCGCCAAACGCTGCAACCTTTATTGGCAACATTGTTAGTAAAGGTAATTTTAATCCTTCTGACTACGGTTTTATATACAGTACAACATCAGATGTTAGTGATGTAAAAGGAACAAAAGTTTCTTTAGGTAAAGATGTACCTCAAGGAGAATTTACAAAGGAAGTCCGTAACCTTAGCCTAAATAGTCCATATTATCAATCAACCCTTTTTGTCAGGGCTTATATAACAGATGAAAAAGGAACTGCATTAGGGAAAACTATACAAATAAACCTACCTACTCAACAGGCTGGGAATGTTAGTCCAAATTCCGGAAAAGTGGGAGATCAGGTTAAGATTACCGGAAAATTCTATATAGAATCCGATAGCGCAATTGAAGTTACCTTTAATAACATAAAGGCCAAAGTACTATCTATTTCCGATACAGAAATTGTAGCTGAGATACCTCAAGGGATTCAAGCAAGACATGGTAATCAGCTTAGTATAGAAGTAAGCATTAGCGGACAGAAGGTTTCAGTTTCAAATGGTTTTACTATATACGCCAATGTTAAAGATTTTTCTCCAAAATCAGGACCAATAGGTACACTGGTTACTTTTACGGGTGACAATCTTCCTGACTACTATAATTACCCAAGTACTTTTAGCATATTTTTTGGAAACATACAGGTAAATACCTTATATGGAAGCATCCCTCAAATATCCGTGCCTTCTACCGTTGAGGTGAAATCAGAAGTTTCAGTAAGATTAGCCGATAAAAAATTTGTTTTACCAGGCGAGTTTACAGTTACTCCTCCAGTAATAACTGGCCTGAATCCAGCGGTCACTTTACCCGGAACTTCAGTTGCAATTTCCGGTAATAATTTCCCAGGCAATTTCGAACATAATCAAGGGATGCCTACTGCTACTATTGGAAGCACGGATGCGCAAGTTTTTCCTGATTATCAAGGTGGTTTTACTATGATCGTTCCTGAAAGCTTGTCAGCAGGTGATTATACAATTACCTTTAAATCAGGTCCAAATACGGTAACCGCACCTAAGAAGCTTAAAGTCCTTTCTTATGCATTTACTAATTTTTCGCCTGCATCCGGTGCTCCTGGTATGGAAATAGATATTACAGGAAATTTTATTAAAGATCAGAGTTATTATGTTTACTTTGGAACTATACCTTCTTCTGGCGCCGCTACTTCCGCAACAAATTTAAAAATAGCCGTTCCAGGAGGAATTAATGCGGGGAATGTAAAACTTTATCTGGAATTTGCCGGAAAAAAATATACAATAGCTAAAGAATTTAAAATGCTTGGACCCGCTATTACTTCTTTTACACCAACATCTGCCGTTGCTGGATCCATTGTAACGATTAAAGGTGAGGGCTTTGCGCAGAATTATTATAGCACTGTTGTTAAATTCGGCACTATTGAAGCACCGATTACAAGCATCACCGAAAACACAATCACTGTAGCCGTACCTTCCAATTTAAATCCAGGAACGATGAAATTAACTGTGATTTCGAATGGACAAACGGTGATAAGTTCTACTAATTTTACCGCTACAAACTAAAGTAATAAACACATTATATTAAACTAAAGAGCTTATCTAATAAATTGAGATAAGCTCTTTTAGTTTAGAAACAAACCTTTACAATCCAGTATCAAAACGCTTAACCCCTGTCCCTATTCTAACAGGTTCAGGATTCTTTGCAGGATTAAATGGATCATAATAATAAATTGATGCTTGCTGAAACAGCGGCATATGCTTTTTTAAACGCTGAATAAATGCTTGGAAATCCTTTGCGTTTTTACTCCATGCAGCTTCTGCAAGTGCAGTTATTCGCGGAAACAACAGGTAATCTAATCGTTGATCGCTTTGAATCGTCTCGGTCTGTTTTTTACTTACTGAACCATCTAAGTAATTATCCTGGGAAAAGGAGTAAGCGCTTTCTAATGCATTGTATAATTTATTGCTCCATTTGCGGCCGTAATTATGGGTGCTATCCTGAACAAAATCAAAATAAAATGGCAGTCTCGGACACAGGACAGTTTGGTATCCCTTTTTAAGAGATAGAGTTAACATATCGGGTTTATCATGTCTCCACCAGAAGATAATTGTCTTGTCTTTAGGGAGATCAACTTCCGCCATCTCATCCCACACAAGTAATTTCGCATTCATACTGTATACCGAATCTGCCATACGTTTCATGAAGTATTTTTCTACTTCTTTAACATTTGCCAGTCCTTTACTTTGCATTAGCGTTTTAATATCCGCATTTGTAGACCATTGCTGATTGCCATAGCTTACCTCATCGCCCCCAAGGTGAATCATTCCTGAAGGAAATAATGCATTGGTTTCGCGCAGGATATTTGAAAGATATTGATAAGTACCTTCTTTACCAGGGTTGAATGTGAATTCAGGATGTCCTTCAGACCCACCTCCACTAAATTCTGGATATGCGCGGTTCGCGGCAGAAGCATGTCCTGGCATATCTATCTCTGGAATAACAGTAATAAATCTCTGGGCCGCATAAGCGACTACTTCCTTCACCTGTTCTTGCGTATAATACTGTGAGGGTAAAGTTCCATTCAAAAAATCACCAATGCCACCAATTAGAGCGAGTCCCGGATATTTTTTAATTTCAATACGCCATGCAGGCTCATCGGTAAGGTGCCAATGGAAACGATTCAATTTATAGAAAGCCATCCAATCCAGAATAGATTTAACTTTTGCTACACCAAAGAAATGTCTTGATTCATCAAGCATCAAACCTCGCCATTCGTATAAAGGACTATCCTGTATCTTCCATCCTTCTAACGAAAGTGAACCTTTTAGATTTTTCGACTGTCTGGCAATCTGCAGCAACGACACAACCCCATAGAAAGCCCCTTCAGCATCACTAGCTGTTATTGCAACTCCTTTTGAATTGATTTCCAAAGTGTATATGTCTGAGCTCTTTTTTGATGTAAGTACTAATTTTACCCCAGGTTCTTTTGATGTATTGGCAACACTTAAAGGTAGACCCTGCTCTTTCAGTAATTCTTGTTGAAGATAATGAGCCACCGATTTTAAAAGTTCAGATTCTGCAAGTATAGGAGTATGCCGAGTGAGCACAAAAGAGCCATCGGTTTTAGCAAACTTTACTGGCTGAGGGATAATCGGACATACTTCCTGAGCATTTGTGATTTGATAACCAATCAGCAAACTACAAACCAGTATTAATC
>NZ_JBFTIZ010000385.1:0-4633 GCF_056395165.1 Pedobacter sp. 10L46_2 | reverse complement strand
CCTTTTACAGTATTATTAATTGTTTTAGACAGGTAGTTTTTAAATACGTACAGTTTACGTTCAAAATCTGCACCTGCTGCAATTGCATAAGGACGGGCAATAAATACCTGTTCCATTTCCGGTTCTACTGACAAGGCCATATCGCCAATACCTTCTGTATTGGTTATTACCTTTCTAAAGCCCAGAACTTCCAGGTTTAGTTTTTCGGCAGCGCGGTAAATAATTTCCCTACATTCTTCTCTTGCCTTCACATCTTTGGGTAGGAATAGCATTCCGACGCCGTAATCTCCAGATTCATTTAAACTGAATCCGATTTTGAGACACTCGTCATACAGGAATTCATGGGGTATTTGTATCATAATACCAGCCCCATCACCTGTATTGATTTCAGCTCCGCAAGCCCCGCGGTGATCAAGATTTTCAAGAATGGTTATAGCGTCAGAAATAATTTGCTGTGATTTCCTGCCCTTTATATGGGCAACAAATCCGATACCGCAGGCATCGTGCTCAAAACGCTGGTCATATAACCCTTGGTTATCTTGTTTTGGTTCCATAAGTCTCGTTTAAATATTAGTTTTGGTATAGTGTATTTAGGACACTAAGATACGAATAAAATTCAAGGAATTATAATATTCACATATTTTTTAGAAAAAAAGCAGTACTTGGCAATGAAGTGCGTACTTAATTATCATATTAGTAAATTACATCGTTTTAATTTATGATGTTGGTAATGGTGTTATTTAGAATTATTTTGCATAACAAAATAATTACAAATGGCTTTACGTGCTTTAAACGCAATTTTTCTTGTTTTTTGCTGTCGGTTTTTTGATTTTCTTCTATTTAATCTAGTGTGTTCCCTTGTAAGGTTATCTAAATATAAGGGAAATATTAAATTATTTACAAACTCAATCTCTTTAACGTCAATTGATTATCTTTATTTCCTTTAAAAAGTTGAAATATTTAGTGATTTTCCTTTCGTAGATTCAGGTCTTTTGCTACTTTTGTGGCGGGCAAGTCTTTTACGATCAGCTCCTTTTGAACTCCCCCAGGTCGGGAACGAAGCAAGGGTAGAAAATAACATGAAATTTTTTATTGACACAGCTAATCTTGATCAAATAAAAGAAGCCCAAGATCTTGGTGTTTTAGATGGTGTAACCACTAACCCTAGTCTTATGGCTAAAGAAGGTATTACGGGCGATGCTAACGTAATTGCGCATTACAAGGCCATCTGCGCTATCGTAGATGATAATGTAAGTGCAGAAGTGATATCTACCACCTATGATGAAATCATCAAAGAAGGTGAAGCTTTAGCTAAATTAGATCCAAAGATTGTTGTTAAGGTACCTATGATTAAAGATGGCGTTAAAGCAATTAAATATCTTTCATCTAAAGGTATCAGAACCAATTGTACTTTAATTTTTTCTGCCGGACAGGCATTATTAGCTGCTAAAGCGGGTGCAACATATGTATCTCCATTTTTAGGTCGTTTAGACGACATCTCTACTGATGGTTTACAATTAATTGAAGATATCAGATTAATATTTGACAACTACGGTTACCCTACTCAAATTTTAGCTGCTTCTATCCGCGGTCCGTTGCATATTGTAAATTGTGCTAAATTAGGTGCAGATGTAATTACAGGTCCTTTATCTGCAATTACGGCTTTGTTAAAACACCCATTAACTGATAGCGGTTTAGCTCAGTTCCTTGCTGATCACAAAAAAGCTTCAGAAGCAAAATAGTGTTTCTTTAACGCATAAAAAAGGCTGGATCATAATTTATGACCCAGCCTTTTTTATGTGATTTATATATAATTGCTTAAGTTCGGTCGGGTGAAGACTTAGTCTTTATCTCTGGCTAATATTCCTGCACTAAGTGTTTGAAATTCATTCCCTGCAAGTACTTCTTTAACAAGATTGTAATCTATTTGTTCATCAGGTAATATCTCTATACCCTTTACCCCTGCTCCGTTTGCAGCTTCAACATCCCTTGGTTTGTCGCCAATCATTACAGAAAGGGCCGGATCAATGTTGTATTTAGCGATAGCTTCTAGTAGCATTCCTGATTTAGGCTTTCTGCATTCGCAATCGCCAGAAATAGTTGGATGATGAGGACAGTAGTATGCATGCGTTATTAAAGCACCCTGATCTTCAAATTTTTGAGCAAGAACTTTATGCATTTCGGCCAGTGCCTCTTCAGTATAACGCTTTTGAGCAATTCCACCTTGATTTGTAATTACGATTAGCAAGTAGCCCTCGTCATATAGTTTTTTCAAGGGAGGAATCTGATATTCCAATACTTCAAAATCTTCTAGTTTGGTAATGTAATCGTGAATTTCGTGATTAAGAACGCCATCGCGATCCAAAAAAATAGCTTTATTCATTATTTATAGTTATTCCTCTCGGTATTTTTATACCTTATGGGTTAGTTTAATATTCCAAATATGAGAATATAAAGTTTATTGTGGCCAGATATTGTTTGTTTTTATTAAACAAATGACCTCTGGCTATGTTATTAGAAGAGTTAAATTTTAAATATATACGATTATGCCATACATTAAAAAGAACGCCGAGAACAGTTCATCAGTTAATATATTTTTTGAAGATTTAGGTACAGGTAAACCTGTAGTTTTGATCCACGGATGGCCGGTATCTCATGAGATGTGGGAATATCAAGTAAATACCCTGGTAAACGCAGGATATAGATGTATAGCATACGACAGACGTGGTTTTGGTCAATCAGACAGACCATGGCATAATTATGATTATGATACACTTGCAGCCGATTTACACGAGGTAATTACAGCACTAAACCTAAACGATGTTACCCTTGTAGGGTTTTCGATGGGTGGTGGCGAAGTGGTTAGGTATTTAGGTAAATATGGATCATCTAGAGTTACTAAAGCTGTATTGATTAGTTCTGTAGTTCCCTTGCTTTTGAAAACAGAAGACCATGAAGAGGGTGTTCCCCGTGAAGTATTCGATGGTATGATTGCAGGCCTGCAAAATGACCGACCTGCTTTTTTAACAGAATTTGGGCGACAATTTTTTAGTGTAGACGGGCAGAACAAACCAGTTAGCCAGGAAATTCAAAACTGGATGCATCAACTTGCAATTGTTGCCAGTCCTAGAGCTACCACTGAATGTGTTCGTTCCTTCTCTGAAACTAATTTTAGAACAGATTTAAGTGTAATCACCATTCCTGTATTGATTATTCACGGTAATGATGATAAAATTGTACCTATTAACATTACCAGTGATGTAACTTCTTCACTATTGCCCAACTCAGAATATCATGTTATTGAAGGTGCATCACATGGCGTATTCCTTACCCATAAAGATGAGGTCAATAAATTGCTGCTTAATTTTCTGTAAAAATATGTGGCGCTCTGTCCTACTGTTTAATCGCAATTTGCCTTTTTTATAGAGATGGGAATATTAATTGAAGGTGAAGAAAAGATTAAATGTAAATAATAAGGCTAGGAATCAGCTTACTATGCGATTTCTGGATATATTATTTGCAGAATATATATCGTAATCCTATATTTGCACCACTTTAAACGGAAACGCTTTAGAGGAAAGTTCCAAATAAGAACTTTGATTCCGTAGCTCAGCTGGTAGAGCATTACACTTTTAATGTAGTGGTCCTGGGTTCGAATCCCAGCGGGATCACAATCGAAATTATCAATGCCCTGTTACTTAAATAGTTGCAGGGCATTGTTGTTTACAGGTACAACATAGGTAAAACATTCACTAAACTACTTTTTTTAGCTTCTGAGTTTTATCGAAAATATTCATGGCTTTATCCAGTTCTTCGTTCAATATTCTCGCGTAAACTTCTGTATGTTTTACCGAGGCGTGACCCATCAATTTTGAAACGTATTCAATTCGCATTCCTTTCTGCAGAGCTCTTACCGCCCAGCTATGTCTGGCTGTATGGAAGGATATCTTTTTGTTAATGCCTGCGAGAATGCCAATTTTGCGGAGACTTTTATTTGTGAAGGCGGTCGCTGATGAAATTGCATTGAAAAGTTTCAGTTTATCAGTTTCATCAGTAGCTATATTAAGCAACGGGAAGATGAATGTTTCCGGATCAAGAGTGTCACTCTTACGCTGATAGGTTTTGTAAAACTGAAGTATATCGAGTGACTTTTTAAGTAGTTTGATACTCAGATCCTCTTTGGTCTTTTTGACCTGGAAGTAGAGGTGTTTTCCATTGAAATTCTTCCAGCGCATCATTAGCAGATCGGAGATCCGGACGCCTCCGGAGTATGCACTGAAAACGTAAAGGTTTCGATGATGGTTGATGATGGAACCATGCTCCAAATCCAGGCTTTCAATTCTCTCCAGCTCGTCATCTAGGAGAAATTCTCTGAAGGTCTTTTGTCCTTTCAGTTTGATCTTATTGAATGGATTTTTCTCTGCCGGCATCAGCTCTTCGTCAATTGCATCACTAATCATTTTCCTGACCACTTTCAGGTTGGAATGCACAGTATTGTTGTGATTCTTTAGTTCCTCAATCAGGAACTGCTGGAAGTCTCTTATAAACTTGACATTGATCTCATCAAAGAACAGCTTGTCTCGTTTTGTAAATTTTTTCAGTTTGCCAAGTATGCCATTGAACCGCCTAATCG
>NZ_JBFTIZ010000384.1:0-3575 GCF_056395165.1 Pedobacter sp. 10L46_2 | reverse complement strand
GGGTAAATGGTTCCTTGTGCTAACCATTTCACATCCTGAACTTCATGTGCTTCATCATCAAATACCTCTATGAATACGCGTCCAATTGCCTTGCGCTTTAATTCTGGGTCTTTAACTTTTGCAAGCTGGCTAAGGAAACGTTCTTTAGCATCAACTCCCTTTATGTTTAAACCAAGGTGTTTGTACTGTTCTAAAACTGATTCGTACTCTCCTTTGCGTAACAAACCATTATCTACAAAGATGCAGTGTAGGTTTTTACCAATTGCTTTATGCAATAAGATTGCTGCAACACTTGAATCAACACCACCTGAAAGGGCAAGAACAACTTTATCGTTACCTAATTTAGCCTGAAGCTCAGCAATGGTGGTTTCAACAAATGCATCTGGAGTCCACTCCTGTTTACATCCGCAGATGTCTACAAGAAAGTTTTCTAACAATTGTTTACCATCAGTACTGTGTGTTACTTCTGGATGAAACTGGATTGCATAGGTTTCTGAATCTTTAACCTGATAAGCGGCAACTTTTACACTATCTGTACTGGCTATAAGTTCTGCATTTGCAGGCATTGCTGTAATGGTATCACCATGTGACATCCACACTTGTGAACCTGCACTAATATTTTTAAATAACTTATTATTATCTGCTACAAAGTTTAGGTTGGCTCTGCCGTATTCGCGTGTTGATGAAGCCTTAACCTCTCCACCTGTGTGCTGGGCAATATACTGAGCACCGTAACAAACTGCTAAAACAGGATAATGTTTATGGAATTTTTCAAGATCTATTTGAGGTGCGTCTTCCTGACGAACTGAATATGGACTACCTGAAAATATGATGCCTTTAACGTCAGATGAGATTTCAGGAATATGATTGAAGGGATGAATTTCGCAATAAACATTTAACTCGCGTACCCTACGGGCAATTAATTGTGTGTATTGGGAACCAAAATCGAGAATTATGATTTTTTCTAGCATGGCCAAAGTTAAGAATATTTAATTACCTCCACACCAAATCTTCGCAGAAAATCAACACCTTCATCGCTCGCCAAGCCCTTGTACTCTGCATAGGAATCTTTATAGTAAACTAATTTAATACCTGACGATAATATTAACCTGGCGCAAGCAATACACGGCGAAAGTGTGGTATACAAAGTTGACCCTGATATTTTAGAACCATTTTTTACCGCATACAATATGGCATTCTCTTCTGCATGTAATGCAAGTGAACAACTACCGCGCGAATCTCTGTCGCATCCTGTTTCAGGCCACTCTTCATCGCAGTTATGTGTACCTGAAGGCGGCCCGTTATAGCCTATAGAAATAATTCGGGTATCTTTTGTTAATACAGCTCCAACATGGGCACGCACGCAGTGTGAGCGGTGCGACAGATCGGTAGCTAAGTTCATAAATATATCTTTAAATCCTTTCTTCATCTGATGCGTTTTAATTCAAAAAACCGGCTGGCAAATATAGGGTAAAAAAAAACTTCCCTCCTTTAAGCAAAGAGGGAAGTTTTTATGCGAAGGCTATTTTAGTGGCCGCCGGCTATTTTTTTATCGAAATCAATTCCTTGTTTTCTAAGGATGCCGCTTACTTTCCAGGCATAATATGCCAGATAGGCGAAGCATAGCACACCTACTATATAACTGTATTGGATACCAGTGAACTCAGATACGTATCCTTGTACCCAACTAATAATTCCTCCACCCATGATCATCATGATTAAGAAGCTACTTCCCTGACTTGTATTTTTACCCAGACCACTCACAGCCAATGTAAAGATACAAGGCCACAATGTACTGCAGAACAGCCCCACACTTGTAAGTGCATAAACACTTACCATACCTTTTGTAAACATACCGATTAAGAGTGCACTAATACCTATGATAGAGAATATCAGCAACATTCTGGCTGGATTTCCTTTACTCGCCATATCAGCAATAATCAACACTAAGATAATTAGACCATAA
Source organism: Pedobacter sp. 10L46_2 (assembly GCF_056395165.1). Taxonomy (NCBI): domain Bacteria; kingdom Pseudomonadati; phylum Bacteroidota; class Sphingobacteriia; order Sphingobacteriales; family Sphingobacteriaceae; genus Pedobacter; species Pedobacter sp. 10L46_2. The sequence goes on along the minus strand of NZ_JBFTIZ010000384.1, from coordinate 1,609 downwards.
ACATAAAATGGAGCTAAATCATGGTGAAATATTGCATTAACACCTAAGAAGATCCCGAAAGCTAAATATGGAGCCACAAACCTTAATATTTTTTGTGTACTTACATTGTCGGTGAAAGCCTCAACAGCTCCAGTCCATCTACCAATCATCATACTGGCCCAGTATAAAGATACATATGGTGCAATATCCTTAATTGCAAATCCCAGGTCCTTTTCCATGTAAGCAGGCAGGTTACTTGCAGTAGATACTTCAACACCYACATAAACAAATATGGCAATCATACCCAAWACCAACTGAGGGTATTTTAAAGCAGAACCCTTATGGCTTGGATCCTCAATTACCGACTCAACCAAGGTTGGTCTATCTGGCAGAGAAGACAGCTTTAAAAATATTGCAACCGCAATAAACGCAACTCCTAAAATTAAGTATGGTATTTTAACACTTTCAATACTTACATCTTCACTTGCTGTAGATAATGAACCAAAAATGGCAAAACTAACAATTAGGGGTCCTATTGTAGTACCAAAGTTATTAATACCACCTGCTAATGTTAATCGTTGGGAACCTGTTTTAATTGGTCCTAATGCAATGGCCAATGGATTTGCTACCGTCTGTTGCAAAGAAAATCCTAATGCCACGATAAACAACCCAGATAACATTAAGGGGAATGAGCCCAGATTTGCAGCCGGATAAAACAACAACGTTCCTACAGCCGAAATAACCAAACCTAAAGCTAATGAATTCTTGTAGCCCAGCTTATTTACAAGATCCTGTTTCATTAAAACTGAAATGGCATTATAAATTAATGCTCCAACCGTATAGGCAATATAAAATGCAAGTGATACCCATTGGCTTTGGCTTTGAGTTAAGTCAAATGCTTTTTTAAATACCGGTATTAATATGTCATTACTGGCAGCTACAAAGCCCCAAAAAAAGAACACTGTGACTAAGGGAATAAATTGGCCCCATTTGGTTTGAGAATTTTCTGAACTCATTTTAAACTTGGTTTTTTAGAACGCTAAACATAAATAAAAAAAACTATAAGCTAAAGTGTAATGTTTACACATTACAGGACGTTAGATATCTGCATGAAAACTAGTAAAAAAATAAGGTCACTTTATGTTTAAAATTGCATATTAGCGTATTATATATGTTTAGCTGAATGTTTGAAGCAATATTACAAGGGATAGGTGCGGGGATTTTATTTTCGTTTTTAACGGGTCCCGTATTTTTTTCCATGATAAAAACCAGCATAGAAAAGGGCTTTAAAGCTGGGTTCTCTTTAGCTATAGGTGTAGTTTTCAGCGACATAATCTTTATCTCGCTTACCATATTCAGTTCACAATTTGTAGACTATAATTCTGAATACAATCAATACATAGGTATTATTGGTGGATTGTTCCTTTTTGGAATTGGCCTCTACTATCTTTTTAATAAAGTAAAAGTAAGCTACGACATTTCAGAAACTGTAAAAATCAAAAAAAGAGGTTATATATTAAAAGGGTTTTTAATGTGCCTCTTATCTCCGTCTACTTTGATGTTTTGGATTATGGTTGGGGGTATTATCTCGGTACAGCTTCATTATGATATGGCCGAAAAGGTGGTATTC
>NZ_JBFTIZ010000383.1:0-4215 GCF_056395165.1 Pedobacter sp. 10L46_2 | reverse complement strand
GTATGTACCATTGGCTCTACCAGCTTTATCAAGAAAAATGGAAAGGTTCCCGTCAGTACTGTATTTCCATATTTTATCATTGGGTTGATCTGTGAAAAACACATTTCCATTTTTATCAACAGAGCAACCCTCCGTAAAACTAAAATCAGATGATATAAGTTTAGCATCGTCTGCCGCAAATAGATTACTTGGATGTGAGGTTAAGTTTTGTGCGAATAAATAAGGTGATGAAACGGAGAGGAGAATGGCAAGGATACCAAGACGTTTAATTTTCATGTTCATTTGGTTTGTGTGTTGATAAAATGTACAAGATAATGAAATGTGCTGAAATAATATGACCGTGGAGTAAAATGTATAAATTTGAGACCATTTACCATTACCATATGTATATATCTAAGCAAAATCTGACAACAGATGAAAATGAAATCATTGAATTTATTACCCAATATAGCTTTGCTGCTATTGTAACCTCGAACAACGATCGTCCTAATGCGAGCCATTTACCTTTTGTAATAGAGAAAAGAGGAGATAAAACTATTTTGATAGGCCATTTTGCAAAAGCTAATCCGCAATGGAAAGAGTTATTGAATAATGAGGTGCTGGTGGTGTTTTCAGAGCCACATGCGTATATCTCGCCGAAGCTTTATGATAAAGAGTTAAATGTGCCTACCTGGAATTACATAGCGGTCCACGCTTATGGCAAAGCACGTATTCTAAGTGAAACCACCCATATGCTTGAAGTTATGGAAAAATCAATAAATGCTTTTGAAGCTGATTATATGACTCAATGGAATAAGCTGCCTGAAGAGTATAAATTGAAAATGCTAAACGGAATTGTGGCTTTTGAAATTGAAGTTTCTTCGTTTGAGGCCAGTAAGAAATTAAGCCAAAATAAAACAAGTGCTGAGCAGCATAGAATTATTGAATCTTTGAGTAGAAGTGAGCATGATGTTGAAAGACAGATTGGGATATATATGAAGAAAGAAATAAAAGATTTATAAGTTTACTTATATCTTTTACCTATTGAATTTTAAAATATTTGTAGAAATGCAAAAAACAAATAAGAATTGGATTTTACTTGTTTTTGGTATAATAATGAACAATTCTTTTGAGACAAACGCTCAACAGATACTACCAATCAACGAAAAATCATATACCGACAGTTTGCAATCCATTTTGCAATCGAAACAATCTGATAGCATCAAAGCCAGAACCAGCTATTTATTATCGGATTATTGGCGATCAAAAGATACCGTTAAGAGTAAAGAATATTTAATAAAAGGGAAGGCAATGGGAAGTAAATATCCATTGGTTAAGGCGCTTTACCCATTTTATGAAGGTCAGTATTACTTTACACGTAATACTTCAAAAGCCGCTGAGGCTTTTATGAATGCCGAGAAAGAATTAGCTGCTTTTAAAGATAAAGAAGTTTACAAGTTCAGATCTGCAGCATGGTATAATTATGCCATAATGAAGAAAACTGAAAAGGGCGATGCTTTTGTAATTGATATCGCAATTAACAAAGCAATACCCTTGTCTGAAAAAGCAGGTGATGCTGAAAAAACCGCCCACTATTATTCGCAATTGGGTACGCTATTAATGTATAATGGCCAGTTTGAAAAAGCTGAAATTTATAATAATAAAGCAATTAGCTTATTGGAAAGTAAATATCCAAATTCATCAATTTTACTGCACGCTTATTTAGCTGCAACCAGCAATTACTGTTATCAGGAGAAAAAAACTGAAGCAAAAAAAGTACTTGACAAGGCAGGTGAAATGTTGAAGGGATACCCTAAATCCATTAACTATCCGAATTATTACTATAACGAAGCAATTTACCTAACCTTAACAAACCAGTTTGACAAGGCGCTGATGAGTCTTGACAAAGGTATACCGTTAGCAAAAGAATACAACCAGACTATGCTTTGGCAGATGCTTGTTTTCAGGAAATATGAGGTATTTGTTAGATTAAAAGAATTTAAGAAAGCTAAAGAGGTTTTATTAGGGCTATTGAGGGAAGGCCCGCTTGCGGCGGATGTAAACAGTAGAAAAGCTATTTACGATCAGTTGGCTAAAACCAACGCAAGCATGGGACTAATGGAAGAGGCTTATAAATGGTCTACTGCTTATAGCAAAACAAGTGACAGTCTGAATGATAGTAAACTAAAGGAAAATATTAATGCCCTGGAGGCTAAATTCAGAAATGCCGAAAATCAAAAGATGATTACTCAACTCGAAGCCGAAAATCAAAAGGCTGCGTTGTCGGCAAAAAACACCAGGCTTGCCAATTGGTTACTTGGTGGTGCGGTTATATTCCTGATCGCGATTGCAATTTTTATTTTGTACTACTATAGAAATAAAGCAAAGCTAATATCAACCAACGCGATGCTGGAAGGGGAGGAAAGAGAGCGAACAAGAGTAGCAAGGGATTTGCACGACGGCTTAGGAGGGATGCTTGCTGGTGTAAAAATTAACCTTTCCGGCTGGGCAGAGAATCAGGGCGCTAATATTAATAATGTTGAATTAGATCGAATCATTGGTCAACYTGACAACTCTGTGAAAGAACTAAGGCACATAGCCAGAAATATGATGCCCGAAACGCTCTTAAAGTTCGGTTTGGAAACAGCGTTGAAAGATTTGTGTGAGTCGGTAATGACAAACGATATTAAAATCAGCTTCCAGGCTTTAAGTGTTAAAGAGAAGATCTCTACTAAAACGCAGCTCACTATATATAGAATAGTGCAGGAGTTACTATCTAATGCAATTCGCCACGCAAAGGCAAAAAATATTATAGTTCAATGTAGTCAGAATGAGAATTCTTTTTATATAACAATAGAAGATGACGGGACTGGCTTTGATCCGACAATTGCGGGCAGAACAAAAAGCATGGGATTGCTGAATATCAGAAATAGGATAGCCTTGCTTAAAGGAAAAATGAATATAGAATCTATAATTGACGAGGGTACGGTAGTTAATGTGGAATTGAATTCAAGTAGTATAAAATAAAAAATCCATCGCATAATGTTGCGATGGATATACCGAGCGTTTTATTTAGAAATAGTTTTGGCTTAGATAAATGGAAAGGTTACACTGCCGGAAATGATTTCATTTCCAGAAAACACCTCTGATTTAACCACTTTGTCATCCACCAATACTTCAACCTTAACCGTACCTGCAGCATAGGATGTTACTCCAACGTTAGCTCCATCCCCCATATTAACAGTTCTTTTGAATTTTTTTGTAAAAGGAATGGGTGAATCCGACAATACTGTGTGACCGCCGGTTTCATTAGTATAAGAAATGTTTATTTTAGCCAATCCAGAAGTTGTTGTTACCCTGTACTCGATCGTTACTTCTTTGGGATAACTGCTTGACTGATCAGGACCATCCTTGTCTTTTCCGCATGATGCGAACATGACTACCGCTACTAGCATAGTCACAATTTTAAGCGTCGATTTTTTTAATGATAAAATTTTCATAGGTATTAGATTTAAATTTTCTACCGCAAAAATATTTTATGTTTTCAAGGAAGACAATCCCGTTAAACATTGTTGTCCAAGGCCTCCAAATGATACTTACCAATAATAGTGATATCAATGTAACAGGCTGTTTTACATCAGGCAGCGATTTTATTGAGTTTTTAAAGAACAACGAAGTTGATATAGTATTACTGGACATCATGCTTCCCGACAGTAATGGGATGGATGTATGTAAAGAAATAAAAAGTGTATCTCCTAATACGTGTGTTTTGGCTTTGAGTAATCACAGCGAACGAAGTATAGTAATGCAAATGCTCCAAAATGGAGCAAGCGGGTATTTACTGAAAAATGTTTCGGTGCAAGAATTGACTAATTGTATTTACGAAGCTCTTAATGGAGAAGTGGCCTTTAGCAAGGCTGTAAAAGAAATTCTAGCTCGTCCGTCTGCCAATGATCTGAAAGGAATACCCCAACTCACTAAAAGAGAAAAAGAAGTATTACAACTAATAGCCGAAGGAAAAACAACGGCATTAATGGCGAAACACCTTTTCGTGAGCCCGTTAACAATAGAGACCCACAGAAGAAATCTGCTGCAAAAATTTGAAGTCAAGAATGTGGCTTCATTAATAAAAATTGCAGCAGATCAGGGGCTTCTTAAGTCTATTGGTTAGTTTTTTGATGAACTAATATTAGTCTATGTATGTTGACAATAGATTTTTTATCATCAGGCTTGAAA
>NZ_JBFTIZ010000382.1:0-3599 GCF_056395165.1 Pedobacter sp. 10L46_2 | reverse complement strand
GTATGTATGCCTGCTATGGCAGAATTAATGAGGCAAATAAAAGTCAGCATTAATAAAGTTGACTTTAAAAACTTAGGGTTCATATAATCAATATTAGGGTGGTAGTGGTTGTTTATCAAACTTAACCAGTATGCGTATCAAATACTTATTATTGAATGTAAAGTAATTGATACGCAGTCGGTTTTGAAAAATTAGCCCTGACTTTTAACACCAGGACTAATTTTAACAAGGCTTAGTATCCGGGATTCTGTGTGTAATTTGGATTTGCCAATTGATTTGATGGTATTGGGAAAACCAGATACTTAGGATCGTCAGTTGGTTTTTCCTGCCATGGGGTAAGGTATTTTCCAAAACGGATAAGGTCTTGTCTTCTTACCCCTTCCCAGAAAAACTCGCGCCCTCTTTCATCTAACAACTGGTCAAGTGTTACGGCAGTCCATACGGTTGCCTTCCTCACTAATCTTACCTGATTAACTAATGCTAAAGCAAGCGCAGGCTGTTGAGTTCTTAATAACGCTTCGGCCTTCATCAGTAAAACATCTGAATAGCGATAATACACCCAATCATTTTCAGGTATTCCTGTAGCTGAATTGGTATAGTCGATAGGATACTTGATTACGCGTATGCCCGCAACTTCTAATCTGTCTTTATCCCTTTCAATGATATTAACCTCAGGTGTGAATATCAAATTATTGCCTCTTCTATCCTTTATGGCAACTCCGTTCTGGTTAACTTGCTGCCCAACAAGGAAGCCAACTCTTACTCCGGATACGTTTGTAACACCCGGGTAGGCTGCACCTCTTCTGGAATCTACACTTTCAAACTTGTTGTAGAAGTCGGATAAGGTACAAAAGCCATTATTACCACTTGGATTTTGGTTGTAGTGTAAAGGAGCAACCCACATTGCATTCAGTCCGCCAGCATCTGATCCACCAACATTGCGTCCGGCAAAAACATTCTCCTTTGAGGCATCATTTGAAGGTGCAAAATTGTCGAAGTAATTTGCAGCCAATACATATTTGTTGGTGCCAATAATTTCATCAGCAAGACTGATAACTTTGGTCATATCTGCTGCATCAAAGGTTGGCGCTGCACGGTTTAAGAATGCTCCTTTGTTCAAATAACATTTCATGAGCAGCATACGAGCGGCATTTTTGTTGGCACTTGTTGTAGGACCATCTGGTAAATTAGGAATAATTGCCGTAATCTCCGTAATCAGGTAATTGATCTCATCGGCAGCATTTCTTACTCTCGAAGGTTGTGTAACATCCTCGCCCGGTTCTCTATAAGGTACCTGACCCCAGCCATCCAGAACAGCAAATTCTGAAAATGCACGAATGAATCTGGCTTCTGCGGCCTGTTGTGGACTAGGATTGAATTGAAGTACGCTGGTGGCAACATAACTTGCACTACCCAGGTCCCTGAATACACTATGAATACGGGTATGATCTGGTGCCCATTTGTGCAGATGGAGCGCTCTCCATGCACCATTGTCGTCCCAGTCTCCACCGCGGGTTGGAACAATGGCCTCATCAGTAGGGAATTCCTGCAATGCCCACCATCCATAAGGTCCCTGGAAAGGAGCCCTCATTGCATTATAGCTTGCATTTAGTACAGCTGCAACATTGCCGGAGCTTACACCACTGTCATTGATCTCGCCATTAAGTGTTTCATCAAGTTTTGTACAGCCCGCAATTGATAAAGCAGTAATTATTAAGGCTGTTATATATCTATTTTTCATGTCTGAGAATATTTAAATTAAAGAGAAAAATTAACCCCGAAATTGAACGTTCTTGCGGATGGGTAAGGCACATATTCTATACCTGCCGATGGAACGCCATTGATGCTCTTGTCAACATTTACCTCCGGATCAAAGCCTGAATAATTTGTAAGCACAAATAAATTTTGTCCGTTAACGTATATGTTTAATCCTTTAATTGCTTTTCCTATATTTCCAATGTTATAGCTTATTGTGGCATTCGCCAGTTTTAGGTAATCGCCTTTTTCTATATAGCGTGAAGAAGCAGAAATTGGATTAGCCAGTGATTCCTGTATGCCGGAATTTAACAGTGCCGATGCAACATTTCGGGTGCCTAAATTGGTAATTGGCAATACAGAGTTGGCGGTGTTGTTATACACATCTTGCCCTAAAGAACCATTAAAGTTAAGACCTAATGATAATTTTTTATACCTGAAATCTGTACTGATACCCAGGATTACACTTGGATTTGGGTTACCAACGTAATAATATGTAAAACCATCATCGGTGTATTTCGAAAATCCATTCTCATCAAGGCCCTCATAGCGGCGGGTAACCATAGCAAAAAGCGGCACGCCATTCTGGATCACTTCTAATGTTACATCGCTTAATCCCTGTCCGTTTAAAGAACCGGTATTAATAATTCCTGTAACATCCTGTACTTTGTTTTTTATAAACGTAGCATTACCACCTAACGACCAGCTGATGTTTTCTTTATCAATGATACTTCCATTTAATGTTAACTCAATACCATTGTTTTTGATTTTACCGGGAAGATTTACCCAGGTAACTGATGCTCCTGCAGCAGAAGGATAGAATGGTATTTGTGGAAACAACAGATCAGTAGTGGTTTTTCTAAAATAATCTACCGACCCTGTTAATCTGCTTTTAAAAAGACCAAAGTCTATTCCAATATTGGTCTGCTCATCTGCCTGCCATTTTAATTTATCATTTTTATTGTTTATCCCCGTTAAAGTTTGGCCTCCCTGGTCGTAACCAAAAGCATAACGCTGTTGTGCCGATCCGGATGGGAATTCCTGATTCCCTGTTTTGCCATAGCCAGCCCTGATTTTAAGCTGATCCAGCCATTCTGTTTCTGAAAGGAATGCTTCGTTTTTAATATTCCATGCAGCAGAGAAAGATGGGAAATAACCATACTTATTATCGGCACCGAACTTGGTAGAACCATCTGCTCTGAAAGTTGCCGTTAACAGATATTTATCTGCATAGTTAAAGATGGCTCTTGCAAAGTAAGACTGAAGTTGTGTTTTAGGGTCGTAGTATGAGCTCATCTTACGATTGGCCGGTGCAGTTGCCTGTAGTGCATCTGTATAATCCACAGGAATGTTTCCAAAACCTGTTGCATTCATGTTTGAACCCTTATTGATGTAGTTGGTATATTCATAACCAACAAGGGCATTCAGGTTTAAACGCGAGGCAATCTCTTTATTAAAAGTTAAGGTATTGGTAAATTGCTGTGTTATTAATTCAGTGCTCGAATAACTTGCGTAACCTCCCAAAAAGTTCTGATCTGGTTTTTCCTGTACGCCCTCCAGGTTAATAAAGCTACGGGTAGATGATCTTCTTACCCCCGTGCTATAGTTTATGCTGGCCAACATTCGGAATTCAAGCCATGGAGCAATTTTGTAATATGGTGAAATACTACCCAGGATGGTTGATACTTTTGATTTATCGTTATACGCTTCAGACATGGCTAAAGGGTTAACAATTCTACCATTCTCAATAAACAATGATCCGTCGGCATTTCTTAATGGTTGCGTTGGATTCCATGAAAGGGCCTGACTGATCAAACTACCTGTAAAACCTGCGTCTGTTGTGA
>NZ_JBFTIZ010000381.1:0-3606 GCF_056395165.1 Pedobacter sp. 10L46_2 | reverse complement strand
GGTTTTGAAATTCACCTTGCGGGGAACATAACTTACATCTGCATTCTGAATATCCACCACGCCTTTAACAAAAGGTTTGGCCAGCATAAAATCTACAATATCTGCACGGTAAGCCAGTTTGACATTTGCTGTGCCGTTACCGAATTTGAGCATCTCCTCTCCGATGACGTTGTTAAGCTTTGCAATTTCAAACTGTGAAGTGAACAGCCCCGTGGCAATTGGTTTATTCAGGTTATTGATAAAGGCGGTGTCAATGGAAAATGGTATCTGCGCATAGCTTCCTTTAAAACTAAAGAGCTTAATGGCTGAGTTTTCATCATTTATTCCTTTGCCTTTAATATAGTTATTGGTAAAAAAACCGGTAAAATTACAATCTTCAACTACCCCACCCCGCGTGGTTAGCACATTATCCTTTATGAGTGCCTTAACATTGATAGCAGGGTCTCCACCAGGGCCCATATTGCCAGCCAGCGTGCAATAAACATGTATAGGTTGCTTAAGGTCAAACATGTTGAGCTTAGCAGTAATATTTGGAGCCAACAACGCGGAAGCATTGCGCCATAAAATATTTTTGGTTTCTATATTGATGGTAAAGTCTGTGTTTTCTTTAGAAGTATCAAACTTAGCCCCAATTATAAATGGATCTTTTCCAATATTTAATTTATTAGGAGCTACCAGCAAAATTCCGGAATCGTCGTTATAGGTAATTTTAAAAGGACCTTCTAAAAGTTTGTCTTTAATAAAGCTGCCTCTTCTGGTGTTAAATGCCAGGCTTTTGGCTAGTGCTTTAAGTTTAATGTCAGCCTCCCAACCGCCAAGTAAAAGATAATCCATATTGCCCTTTAAATCGTAAATGTCAAACTGAAAGAGTTTATGTCCTTTTTGATTGTCTACCACAAAACTGACATTGCTTAACGTAAACTTTCCCAGTTCCGGGCTTGAGCTGTTATCATCTTTTGGCTTTTTTGATTTGTCTTTTTTGGGGAAAATAGCGGTATTGCTATATCCATTACTGTCGGTAAACAGATAGATTGCTGCATCATTAATTCCTATTTTTTTTATTTCAATAGTTCCCTTAAGTAAGGCTAAGGTATTTACAGATACTTCCAATTCTTTAGCATCTAAAAGCGTATGCTGATGGTTTTTCCAAAGGCTATCTTTCATCACTACATTGTTTAGTTTAATAGAGACGCCAGGAAATCCGCGTAAAAAGGTGGGTTCCATGCTTGCTATGGTAAGCGTGCCATGGAGGTTTTTATTTAGCTTTTGCGTTATGGTTTCCAGTAAACTCTTTTTATTTGAGTTCACATATAAAGCAAGAGCTGAGAAAATTAGAAGTATCAACCCTATAAGGATACCCAGTACTTTGAGTGTTATTTTAGACCAGCTTGGCATTTTCTGTTTTATAGTCAAACGTTTACAATATAATAATTGTTTTCGAGATAATGATTCTGGCTTTTTATTAACTGCAGCCTATTCCATTTGGGCTGCCAGACTTAAACATTCAGGAAAAGATTAGCACTTGAAAAAATCTATAGGAAAGGCTTAAGAAACCCTTAAGTCTTTCTTATAGATTATTCAAGTTTTTTTGTTTGAGATTAGAGCATACGCTCCTTCAGTCGAGATGACGGAGAAAGGTCACTTTGAACGAGGAAGGGTAACTATGAATATAATGTATGATTACTAGAACCCTAGTTCTGCTTATGCCGTTTTTAGATTAAGTGCATGTGTGGTTTGAATCCTGATCTCTTCAGTTAACTGAGCATTTCCGTTCAGCGCCTCACCATAAGAAGGAATCATACTTTTTAGTTTTTTCTGCCATTCTTCAGATTTAATCTGATCAGCAAAACAACGCTCCATTAAGGTAATCATGATGGAAACAGCAGTAGATGCCCCCGGAGATGCACCAAGTAGTGCTGCAATTGATCCATCGGCAGCAGTAACAACTTCAGTACCAAACTCAAGTACACCACCATGTTTTTCATCCTTCTTAATTACCTGAACACGCTGACCAGCAGTTTCGAGCTCCCAATCCTCCATTTTTGCGGTTGGCAGATATTCTCTAAGCGCAGCCAGACGATCTTCTGGTGACTGACGTACCTGATCAATCAGGTATTTGGTAAGCTGCAGGTTATCTAAACCTGCCGATATCATCGGTCTGATGTTATTAATTTTTATTGAAAGAGGTAAATCAAGTAAAGAACCATGTTTCAAGAAACGCGTAGAGAAACCAGCATAAGGGCCAAATAACAAAGCTTTTTTACCATCAATCATTCTTGTGTCAAGATGTGGGACAGACATTGGTGGGGCACCAACAGACGCCTTTCCATATACTTTTGCATTATGACGTTCAATAACTTCCGGATTAACACATTTAAGCCATTGTCCACTTACAGGGAAACCGCCAAATCCATTTCCTTCTGGAATTCCCGCTTTTTCAAGAAGTGGTAAAGAACCACCGCCTGCGCCAATAAATACGAATTTTGCTTTTACAACTCTTTTTTTACCGGTTGTTTCATTTTTAACCTTTACTTCCCATAAACCATCTTTTTGCTTTAGTTTGCGAACTTCATGGTCAAAATGCATACTTACGCTTTCCTTCTTTTGAAGGTAATTAAACATCATTCTGGTTAAGGCACCAAAGTTTACATCGGTACCAAGCTCCATTTTTGTTCCAGCAACTTTCTCTGCCGAATCCCTGTCGTTCATTACTAAAGGCATCCATTCAGCAAGTTCTTTCGGATCTTCAGAAAAGGTCATCCCTCTAAAAAGATCACTTTTCTGAAGGTTATTATACCTCTCGCGTAAAAATTCAACGTTCTCCTGCCCCCATACAAAACTGATATGTGGTATGCTTTTGATAAATGTTTCAGGAGAATCAACAATTTTATTCCTTACCAGGAAAGACCAAAACTGTTTGGATACTTCAAAAGATTCAGCAATTGAAACCGCTTTTTTAGTTTCTACTGTACCATCAGCTAGTTGTGGAGTGTAGTTTAATTCACAAAAAGCCGAGTGCCCGGTTCCCGCATTATTCCATGCATCAGAACTTTCTGCGGCTGCTACGTCTAATCGTTCAAAAATTTCAATACTAAGATCTGGCTGCAATTCCTTAAGTAATACACCCAAAGTTGCGCTCATAATACCAGCGCCAATTAATACAACATCAACAGTACTATCTGATTTAGTTTTACCAGTCATTTTTGAAATTTTTTGCAAAAATACGATTCTTAATCAAATTTTTCACCTAAACCTCACTCCTGATTTTAATTATATTGCGATTAATTTACATAAACCCTATTTTCTTTAATAAAACAGCCTAAATCATAAGAAAATCGGTAGTATCTAAATTAAAAACAGCTTATTGAATGGCAAAATGATGTATTAATAAACGCAAACAACTTTTGCTTACATCTGTTAATCAATTAGCGAGCTAATAAATTAAATAGACAACATGACTATTCAATCAGTTAATCCGGTTACTGGAAAAGTAATCAAAAGCTATAAAGAACATTCCTGGGAACAAATCGACAAAAAAATAGCTACAACGCAGACTGCCTGGTTGAAATGGCAAAACTCAAGTTTTGCTGAAAGGGCCTCTTTGTT
>NZ_JBFTIZ010000380.1:0-3643 GCF_056395165.1 Pedobacter sp. 10L46_2 | reverse complement strand
CAATTATAACTTAACCACTTTAATTTTAGATCCCGATACCGACGCACCTTGTAAACATATAGCGAACTATTTTGAGTGTGGCTCAATTACTGATTTCGACACCGTTTATAATTTTGGAAAAAAGGCCGACATCATCACTATTGAAATAGAGAAAGTAAATATTGAGGCACTTGAACAATTGGAAAAAGAAGGAAAGCATGTTTATCCACAATCGAGGGTAATCCGTTTAATTCAGGATAAAGGTGTTCAAAAACAGTTTTTTAAAGAGAATGATATTCCTACCGCCCCATTTCAACTGGTAAACAGTAAGGCAGAGATGTTAAACAGCAACATTCCTTTCCCTTACATGCTTAAACAGCGCAAAGACGGCTACGATGGTAAAGGGGTAATGAAAATAAACCATGCCGCAGATGTTGAAAATGCCTTTGAAGGGCCTTGTTTAATTGAGGAACTTGTAGATTTTGAGAAGGAGATTGCAGTTATTGTGGCAAGAAACCCAAACGGAGATGTAAAAACTTTTCCTTTGGTTGAGATGGAATTTAATGCTGAAGCAAACCTGGTTGAGTTTTTAATCTCCCCTTCCACCTATCCGGATGCGATTCAGGAAAGAGCTGAAGTTATTGCTAAAAACATCGCTTCATCATTAAATATTACCGGATTATTGGCGGTTGAAATGTTTATTACCAGGGATGGCAACATCTTGGTAAATGAGCTTGCGCCTCGCCCTCATAATAGCGGTCATCATACTATAGAAGGCAATTATGTATCTCAGTTTGAGCAACATTTAAGGGCTATTTTTAACTTACCTCTGGGCGACACCCGTGCAATAAACAATGCGGTGATGATTAACCTGCTTGGTGAAAAAAACCATAATGGGGTGGCAAAGTACCATGGACTAGAAAAAATCATGGCAATTGATGGTGTATATGTACATTTGTACGGAAAAAAATATACCAAGCCTTTCCGTAAAATGGGTCACATTACTGTTGTTGACCAAAACCGCGAAAGTGCAATAGAAAAAGCAAATTATATTAAAAATACATTAAAAGTTATTTCCTAATGAGCGTACAAGTTGGCATTATAATGGGTAGCAAATCGGATCTTCATATTATGAAGGATGCTGCTGATGTTTTTAAAGAATTCGGGGTCGAATTCGAAATGACAGTTGTTTCTGCTCACCGTACTCCTGAAAGGATGTTTGATTATGCAAAACAGGCTGCTGGCCGTGGTTTAAAGGTAATTATTGCGGGTGCCGGTGGTGCAGCACATTTACCTGGAATGGTGGCTTCTATTACCGTTTTGCCGGTAATTGGAGTTCCTGTAAAATCTTCAAATTCTATTGACGGATGGGATTCTATCCTTTCTATTTTACAAATGCCTAATGGTATCCCCGTTGCAACTGTTGCACTTAATGCAGCAAAAAATGCCGGTTTGCTTGCTGTTCAAATACTTTCTACTGCTGATGCAAGTCTTGCTGTTAAAATGCAGGCTTATAAGGATGAGCTTAGAAAGAAAGTTGAAGAAAGCGCTTTAGAGCTTTAGAGTATTTAGACATTAGTACTTGGACATTAGTAGTTATGCCCCTTGTCTAAATACTAATTACTAATTCAAATTAGGATTACTTGGAAAATTGCTAACATGCGCATATTTTGGTCCAAGGTTAATGATCACCTCTCGCCATAAATCTTCTTCATCGTTAGAAAAAACCACATCAGCCTGATAAGTGTCTGATACAATCCATGTATTTTCTTTAAGCTCATCTTTAAGCTGCTCTACACCCCAGCCAGAATAGCCAATAAAAAACTTGATTTCGCTGGCTTGGATAAATCCATTGCTGATGAGAATTTTCAGTGCTTCAAAATTGCCTCCCCAATAAACCCCTTTTGCAATTTCTTCGCCACCATTTAGCTTATCATAACAGCGATGCATAAAATGAACGGTATCGGTTCCAACAGGGCCACCGATATATACCGGGAAGTCTGCTTTATCCAGTTCAGGGATTAAATCGCTCAGCACAAGTGCACTTCTTTGGTTTAAAATAAAACCAACAGTTCCCTCATCCTGATGCTCTGTAATTAAAACTACCGAACGTTTAAAATTAGGATCCATTAAAAATGGTTCAGAAATTAATAATTTACCTACAGATGGTTCTAAGCGACTTAACATTTTAGAAATTTAAAACAAAATTAACTAAACTAACCCTATTTTTGTGTATGGACCTTACTAAAGAAAATATACAAAACCTACGCCAAGATTATCGCTCGGCAAGTCTTTCTGAAAATGATGTTGATAGCAATCCAATTCTTCAATTTAAAAAATGGTTTCAGGACGCTGTCAGTTCACAGCTATATGAACCTAATGTGATGACGCTTGCTACTTCCGATAGGTTTGGAAAGCCCACGGCAAGGATAGTATTATTGAAAGGTATTGATGAGGATGGTTTTGTATTTTACACCAATTACGAGAGTAAAAAGGGCCGTGATCTAGTAGAAAACCCACAAGCAGCCCTTGTTTTCTTTTGGCCTGAGTTAGAACGACAAGTGCGTATAGAAGGTGTGGTAAGTAAGGTTAGTGAGGAGACTTCTTCCGAGTATTTTCACTCGCGTCCAATAGGTAGTCAAATTGGAGCAATGGCATCTCCTCAGAGTAAAGTAATTAGCGACAGGGAATCGCTAGAGCGTAAAGTTGAGCAACTTACTACCCAATATGCTGATCAGGAAATCCCACGTCCGTTACATTGGGGTGGTTATTTAGTGGAGCCTACTTATATAGAATTCTGGCAAGGCAGACCAAGCAGGCTGCATGACAGGATTGTTTACGATTTGGTGGAAGGTTCGTGGATTATCAATAGATTAGCTCCGTAAAAAAACTTAAATGAAAAACATCTCAGTAATAGGCTCAGGTACTATGGGCAATGGGATTGCGCATGTTTTTGCACAATTCGGATATCAGGTAAACCTGATTGACATTAACAAGGATGCGCTTGAAAAGGCAATCAATACAATTGGCAAAAACCTTGATCGTCAGGTTACCAAAGGCACAATAACAGAAGTACAAAAGGCCGAAACGATCAAAAACATAACCGTATTAACCGATATGCAATTGGGTGTTGCAAATGCAGATTTTATTGTTGAAGCTGCCACGGAAAACCTTGACCTAAAACTAAAAATATTTAAAGATCTGGATGCTTTTGCTAAGCCGGAGGCTATTTTAGCAAGTAACACTTCTTCTATTTCCATTACCAAAATAGCATCTGTTACCAATAGGGGCGCCAAAGTTATTGGAATGCATTTTATGAATCCTGTACCAGTGATGAAACTGGTTGAGGTGATTCGCGGTTACGCAACAAGTAATGAAACTACTGCTACAATAATGGATCTTTCCAAAAAGCTTGAAAAGGCACCTGTTGAAGTAAATGACTACCCGGGTTTTGTTGCCAATAGAATATTAATGCCCATGATAAATGAGGCTATATATACACTTTATGAAAACGTTGCAGGAGTTGAAGAGATTGATACGGTGATGAAGTTAGGAATGGCGCATCCGATGGGGCCATTGCAACTTGCCGATTTTATAGGACTGGATGTTTGCCTGGCTATATTACGCGTACTGCATGACGGATTTGGGAATCCTAAGTATGCTC
>NZ_JBFTIZ010000379.1:0-3648 GCF_056395165.1 Pedobacter sp. 10L46_2 | reverse complement strand
CTCCTGAATAGATGTGGTATCAGTTCTTGTTGTTTCATTACATAACTATGATTATCCCTCGGGATCACTAGCCATCCTTATTTCTACATTTCCGCCGAGTTCGAGGATTGGGCAACTCTGTGCAATTTCAACCGCCTCTTCATAATTTTCTGCCCTGACAATAATTAGTCCGCCAATAGACTCTTTAATTTCCACAAAAGGACCGTTTATCACATGCTTGTTTGACTTCACAACTTTACCAGCGATATCCCAGCGTTGTAATGGCCTGGAAAGTTTGTTCTGTGCAGCAATGCCGCCAAACCAGTTTTGCCACGCTTTAATGGAATTTTGCAATTCCTCTGGAGAAGGTTGAGCATCCTTATTGGTAAAATCTCTTCTGAAAATCAATAAAAAATCATTCATATTCTTTAATTTTAATTATAATGTAATACAAGCCAATGACAACCGAATGAGTAAAGTTGGACAATTTTCAGTAATTTCGGAATGCTTATGACATGACAAACGAAAATTGATAATTAGACATTGTGGAAGATTTTTTTTATTTATAAAGTTTGTAGCGTTAAGCAATCATTAAACGTTTGTGGTTAGGTAAAGCAATATCATATATATGAAACAAATACACCTACTGCTGTCTACAAGTCTACTGCTACTGGCTTCATGTGGCACGAATAAAGAACAAAGCAATGGAACAGCTTCAACAGCAGATACTATTAATAAAATAGACACAGTTGCCAATACACAAATGACTGCCCGCATGAGCATGAAGCCAGTTATTAAGGCTGGCGACTCTCTTGAGCTTCGGTTCACGGTTTATAACCCCTCTGTTAAGCCACAATCGTTCTGTAAATGGCATACTCCTTTTGAACCACCAATGAGCAAATATCTAGATATTAAAGACGATAAGGGCGCTGAAGCCAGGTATCAGGGAGCAATGGCCAAACGCATCATGCCGCCTCCTGCCGATAGTTACATTGAAGTTAAACCCGGTGATAGTCTTAGTGTAAAGGTAAATATCAGTAAAGCTTATTTGCTAGATAAACCGGGTACCTATATTGTTAGCTACAACGCGCAGGAAATCAGTGGACTTGCTGTTAAAGATTCGCTTACTTTCATTTATAAAAAATAAAAACCTGAAGTTCGGCGGTGACGTTTAATCAATATAAACAGGTAGTATAAAATAAAATGTGGATCCTTTACCGGGCTGACTCTTCACTCTGATTTCACTGCCGTGCAGTTTCAGTATTTCTGATACCAGATGAAGCCCGATTCCGAAACCCGAAACATTCTTCATCTGCTCATTTTTTACACGATAGAAGCGCTCAAACAATCGAGGCTGGTCAAGTAGATCAATACCCACCCCCTGATCGGTAAAATTGATTGAAACGTTGTTTTGTTCACGTGTGCAATCAATGCGTACAAAAGTTCCTGCCAGAGAGTATTTAACAGCATTGCTTAGCAAATTACTTAAAACCTGGCTGATTTTCTCCCGGTCTGCATACATCTCCAGGTTAGTACATCCCTGGTATGTTATGATGTGACCGGGGGCGAGAATCTTAGCTTCTGCCATTAAATCATCCATCAACTGGACCAGCGTAAATCTGGAAAGGTTGAGTGACATTTTACCGTCCTCCAGCCTGGAAAGATCTAAAAAATCATGGATCATTGCGACCATTCTTGTTGTTTGCACTTCTGCCCTGGAAAGTATGTTTTCCGTAAATGCATCAGACGAATTCCTGGCTTTGGCCAAAGCCAGTTGTATATAAGATCGCACCGAAGTTAATGGGGTTTTAAGTTCATGGCTGGCAATGGCAATAAAATCATTCTTACGCTGTTCTTCTAGCTTTTTATCGGTAATGTCACGGGCAATTTTAGATAAGCCAATTATTTTTCCAGTAGTATTTTTAACAGGTGATATGGTTAAGGAAACATCTATCAGCCGCCCCTGTTTCGTAACTCTTTGGGTTTCGAAATGATCTACACGCTGACCGCTTTTGAGCACACTTAAGATTTTTGGCTCTTCTTCTGCCCTATCTTTTGGAATTAATTTCATTATCGATTCACCAATCATTTCTTCGGCACTATAGCCAAAGATACGTTGGGCGGAGAGGTTCCAACTGGTTACAACTCCATTAAGATTTTTACTAATAATTGCATCATCAGAGGAGTCAACGATGGCGGCAAGCATCGCACTTCGTTCCTCTGCAAGTTGCAAAGCAGCCAGCAATGATTTCTGTTCCTGAATATTGGTACTCAATTCAGTTGGTCCAAGCTCATTGGTACTACTGTCCGCTGCCTTAAAGTTACGCATAGTGATCCTTCATGTTCAAACACCTTGCCAGCTTATAAAGAAACTTCAGTAGAGGTTTGCCTGATTGAATGGATCAGGTATCCATAAGTTCTAAAGCGCTTTTTTGACAAAATGAAACTCCCCATAAGGTATGAATTTTTTCAATTGTCTTAGCAAAATAAAAATGAATCAAAAAGCAGTCATTCAGACACCAGTTTTAAGCGTTTAGTTTATTTTTGTTTAAAATTTGTTAAACAATTTGAGCTCCAGCATGTTTACAGAAATTACAAAGCAATAAGATTATTAATAAATTATCAACCTAATTACAAAACAACATGTCAGAAGGAACAGTAAAATTTTTCAATGAGTCGAAAGGATTTGGCTTTATCGTACCGGACAACGGGGATCCGGAAATCTTTGTCCATGTCACTGGTCTGATTAGCCCGGTAAGAGAAAAAGACAGGGTCAGCTTTGAGGTTGAAAACGGAAAGAAAGGAATCAACGCAGTCAAAGTAAAGAAAATCTGAAACCTGAAAAAACAAAAAAGCATCTTCAAATCAAGATGCTTTTTTGTTACGCTTTCTGTTAAGCTCTGTTTTGTTTATAGATTTATGATATTATATAAACAAAATGTCCTGCCAATGGTTATACCATTTTACTTATTTTCAACCACAAGATGAACAAAGTATTTAAAAAACCTTCGTATTTATATCGCAACGGGCTAACTATTGTTTTCCTCTTCTTGTTTGTAATTACCCTTTGTGCGCAGGCATTAACCGGCTGGAGGCAACACAACCGGGACTTGAAGGAAGAGCACGCCCCACAGCTCAATATAGGCACTTATCTCAAAAGTGGGCACTTCATATCAGCAACCTTTGAGAATTTTGAAAGTGAATTTCTGCAGATGGGAATGTATGTAGTGCTTACCATATTTCTGCGTCAGATTGGCTCAGCAGAATCCAAAAAACTTGATGAAAAAGAAGAGGTGGACCGGGAACCCTTTCCTCATCCGGATGCGCCATGGGCAGTAAGAAAGGGAGGATGGATACTCAAACTTTACAGTAATTCCCTATCTATTTGTTTTTCAATGCTGTTCTTTTTGAGTTGGGGTTTCCACCTGTATGGTAGTTGGAAGAACCATAATGTAGAACAGGTTTTTAAGCATCTCCCTGAAGATACCGTCTGGTCCTATCTGGCTGAACCGGAATTTTGGTTTGAAACTTTTCAGAACTGGCAGAGTGAGTTTCTTTCAGTAGCTTCAATAGTATTTTTAACGATTTATTTGCGCCAGAAAGGATCTTCTGAATCTAAGCCTGTGGATGCCCCTGATAGGCAAACAGGAAAATAGCACTCTGCTACTT
>NZ_JBFTIZ010000378.1:0-3652 GCF_056395165.1 Pedobacter sp. 10L46_2 | reverse complement strand
GATTATAATTGTTCTATTGGCATGTTTTTATTAAATTAAGGAATATGAGAAAAGCATTTATCGCAATTGCGGCGTTTTTGGTGGCACTCACTGTAATGTTGGGCCTTACTTATCCGCCTTTATGGTGGTTATTCATTTTTACAGGACCAGTTGTTTTATTGGGTATTTATGACCTGTATCAACCAAAACACAGTATAGTAAGGAACTACCCAGTAGTGGGCAGATTAAGGTACTTTATGGAAGATTTAAGGCCAAAGGTGTATCAATACTTTGTAGAAAGTGATACCAATGGTAAGCCATTTAGCAGACTTAGTCGTTCATTGATTTATCAGCGCGCAAAAAGAGAAAATGATACTATTCCATTCGGGACACAATTGGATGTATATGAAAATGGTTATGAATGGCTAAGCCACAGTATTTCAGCAATCAGCCATACTGAACTTAATGAAGATCCGCGTGTGTTAGTAGGGGGTCCGGAGTGTTTAAAGCCGTATTCTGCAAGTATTTATAATATCTCTGCTATGAGCTTCGGTTCATTAAGTCAGAATGCTATTCTGGCTTTAAATGGTGGAGCCAAGATGGGTAATTTTGCGCATAATACAGGTGAAGGTGGTATAAGCGATTACCATGCTAATCCCGGAGGGGATTTAATCTGGCAAATTGGTACTGGGTATTTTGGCTGTCGTCATCACGATGGTACATTTAACTATGAGGCCTTTGCCGAGAGGGCAAGTACAGATCAGGTAAAAATGATTGAGATTAAGCTTTCTCAGGGCGCTAAACCAGGACATGGAGGTATATTGCCGGCTAAAAAGGTTACTCCTGAAATTGCAAGGATAAGGTTGGTAAAAGAGGGGTTTGATGTGATCTCGCCTCCAGCTCACGCTGCCTTTAAAACGCCGTTAGAATTAATGGGTTTTGTAAAGAAACTGAGAGAGCTTTCTGGTGGTAAGCCAATTGGTATTAAACTCTGTATTGGAAGAAGAAGTGAATTTTTTGCCATTTGTAAAGCAATGGTTGAAACAGGTATTTATGTAGATTTCATTACTGTTGATGGGGGCGAAGGTGGTACAGGAGCTTCTCCACAGGAATTTTCTAATGCGGTTGGCATGCCATTAAGAGAAGGTGTGGCTTTTGTTTACGATGTTTTGGTAGGTTTTAACCTTAAAAAGCACATTAAAATTATTGCATCGGGTAAAGTAGCATCTGGATTTGATTTGGTAAAGAATATAGCGCTTGGTGCTGATCTATGTAATTCGGCGAGAGGAATGATGTTTGCGTTGGGCTGTATACAGGCCTTAGAGTGCAACAGTAATACTTGCCCAACAGGGGTGGCAACACAGGACCCAAGTTTAATGAAAGGTCTTGTAGTGGGAGATAAAACAGTTAGGGTTTATAATTTCCATAAGCTAACTGTTGGTAGTGCTGTAGAGTTATTAGGTGCTGCGGGTTTACATCATCCTTATCAATTGACCAGGGCATATATCAACAGGAGGATTGCGCCCAATGTAATGCAATCATATATGGAAAGTTTCCCATACATCCCTGAAGGAAGTTTGTTGCAGTCACCTTACCCTTTAAGGTTTGAGTTGGGAATGGCACTGAGTGTATCAACAAGTTTTGTGCCTTCTGATTATAAAGTTTCACTGGTTGATTATACACATGCAAACTCATTTGCAGATGATTTGAATCAAAATCAGAATAGGTAATAAATATAAAAGGGGTGTATCAATCATGATTGATACACCCCTTTTGCTATTTTATGAGTCTATTAAAACTCTGCATTTTTAGGGAAACGAGGGAAAGCGATTACATCTCTGATGTTTGTCATTCCACTTACAAATAATATCAGTCGTTCAAATCCTAGTCCAAAACCAGAGTGTGGTGCCGATCCAAAGCGTCTGGTGTCCAGATACCACCACATTTCGTCTTGTGGAATATCAAGCTCTTCCATTCTTCGGGTTAGCTTATCAAGGCGCTCCTCTCTTTGAGATCCTCCGATGATTTCGCCAATGCCTGGGAAAAGGATGTCCATTGCAGCTACTGTTTTTCTGCCTTGAGCATCAGGTTCGTTTTGACGCATATAGAAGGACTTAATATCGGCCGGATAATCAGTTAAGATAACTGGCTTTTTAAAGTGCTTTTCAACAAGGAAGCGCTCATGTTCTGATTGTAAATCTGCTCCCCATTCATCAATAAGATATTTAAACTGCTTTTTCTGATTAGGTTTGGAAGATTTTAAGATCGCAATAGCTTCTGTGTATGTTAGGCGTTCAAAATCATTGTTTAGGCAGAAGTTTAGCTTTTCTATTAAAGATAGCTCACTGCGCTCATTCTGAGGTTTTGTTTTTTCTTCTTCTAGTAAACGGTTGTTTAAAAAGTCAATCTCTTCCTTGCAGTGTTCTAGCGCATAGCTAATCACATATTTCAACATGTCTTCTGCAAGCTGCATATTGTCTTCAAGATCAGCGAAGGCAATTTCAGGCTCAACCATCCAAAATTCAGCAAGGTGACGTGTTGTGTTTGAGTTTTCTGCTCTAAAAGTAGGTCCGAATGTATATATCTGTCCAAAGGCCATTGCAGCAAGCTCACCTTCCAGCTGACCAGATACGGTCAGGTTGGTTGCGCGCGCAAAGAAATCCTGTGAGTAATCTACTTTCCCATCATCTGTACGAGGTGTGTTGTCGAAATCAAGAGTGGTAACTTTAAACATTTCACCGGCACCTTCTGCGTCTGATGCAGTAATAACAGGTGTGTGCATATAAACAAAACCTCTTTCGTTATAAAATTGATGTATAGCAAAGGCTAATGCATGACGTAATTTAAAGACTGCATTGAAAGTATTGGTGCGGAAACGCAGGTGGGCAATTTCCCGCAGAAACTCCAGGCTATGTTTTTTGGGTTGAAGAGGGAATTTTTCAGGATCACTATCGCCTAATATTTCTATAGTTTCAGCTTTAATATCTACTCTCTGACCTTTTCCTAATGATTCTACAATTTTTCCTTTTACAGAAATTGCAGCTCCTGTAGTAATACGCTTTAAAAGTTCTTCCGGAGTATTATTAAAATCCACTACGACTTGGATGTTCCCAATGCAGGAGCCATCATTTATTGCAATAAACTGGTTGTTGCGAAATGTTCGCACCCATCCCATAACCGTAACTTCTCTGTCGAATTCGTTTGTATCTAACAAACTTTTTACTTTTTCTCTTTTAATCATGATTTTTTTGTGGAGAGCGTCAAAAATAAGGATTTCCTTTAATAAATGGGAGGGAATATTTTAGTAGCCTATTTTAAATTACCTAGGTTTATTTTGATTGTATTTTTAGGTTTATTTTGAGTGATTTTGGTATTTAATGTATTTTTCTTGGTATTATTCTGTTTTTTGGATGGTGTTTTGTTGTTTTTTTATTGCTTTAGTGTTGTTTGTTGGTATTTATAATTATGTTTTATTGGTTATTTTGTGTTTTTATTGCTTTTCTATTGTGTTTTTTTAGTTGTTTGTGTGTTTTGTTAGGTTTTGTTTTGTTTTTATGGTGTATTTTTAGATTTTTATTTAAATAAAATCAATTTTTTATTGTTTTTAAATTTAAAACCCTATATTTGTAATGCTCGTTTAATTTATATTTGGTTAGAGAGGCATACAATTGGA
>NZ_JBFTIZ010000377.1:0-5532 GCF_056395165.1 Pedobacter sp. 10L46_2 | reverse complement strand
CTTTTTTTCTTAGTAAGGCTTTCCATTAATTGGCTGTAAAGATCATCGCTACTAGCTGTTTTAGGCTGCATTTTCTTAATAATAGGTTGTTTTCCCTTAGCTTTTGCTTTTATAATAGCTAAAAGTTCAACCCGATGTTCATCCTTAAATGAACTGATGTCAAAGTCACCACTATATTGAGCTATTAAAGCCATACCAATCTCCAACTCTTTGCTGCTTATCGTTTTTTCTCCCTTAAGCTTAACTTCTGTTGTGCTTCTAATTTCTTCCTCGAACCGGATTTTAGTAATAACCAGTACCTCATCCATGGGATGGATAACGCATAGGTTCTCCGTATTTCTGAATACGAAACGGGCTACTCCTACCTTTTTTGATTTAACAAGTGCACGTAGAAGTAAGGCATATGCTTTTTTTCCCTGGTTTTCAGGCTGTGTATAGTATGAGGTTTCGTAATAAATGGGATTGATTTCACTGATGTCAACAAAACGCTCCAGCTCAACGACCTTGGTCTTTTCCGGACTAGCCTCCTCAAAATCTTTGTCATTAAGTACAATATATTTTTCATCAAGCTGATACCCCTTTACTATTTTTTCATAAGGAACTTCTTTACCGGTATTTTCATTAACTCGTTTATATTTTATCCTGGCATGATCTCTTTCATCCAGCATATCGAAATCAAGATTGCTGTTCTGTACGGCCGAGTATAGCTTAACAGGGATATTAACCAAGCCAAACCCAATAGCGCCTTTCCAAATAGATTTCATAATGCATGTATTTTAATCTTTAACTTTCTGGTTAACAACTTTGAGATAGGAATGTTTAGATTGTCCACATAAAACAAATAATCCTAATTACTGTTGTGGAAATTTGAACATCAAAAGGGAGTTTTTGACAATCAACAGGTTGCCTGCGTGTCTGTTCATTCGATACTTTTGATTCAAAGATGCCTAATTCTTTCATATTGCCGCTCTAACTATCTCAACCCGTTTCCCAAAACATTTAGGCTCCTTCCATTAAAACGTCCCTAGCGTTTAGTCTGACTTATCTAAAAACGATGTTATGGAACATAATGCAGGAGAAATTATTGAACTCGCAGTACGGAGACAAAATGTAAACATTAGTGACCTTTCCAGACGTATGCACGTTAATAGAAGGACGCTATATAACTGGTTTAAACAACGAAAGTTGCATACCGATGTAATCATCGAGATAGGAAAAGCCATTAATCATGATTTTTCAGCCGATTTTCAAAGTGACTATATGGATTTGGGCGGGTTCTCTGTTTACAAAGATGAATCTTCGTTAAATCACTCAGATTCTGTTTATTACTGGATGGAAAAATACATTTCACTTCTGGAAGATTATAAGAAATTAGTACAAAAGGGAAGTCATCACAAGACATTGTCATAACATAAAGTTGAAGTAAAAAGTAGCGACGTATTAGGACGCTACTTTTTACTAATTATAATTATTTAAGCTGGATTTTTTCTGCCATTGAATAGGCAAGTTCCCCAACTCCTGCTGTTTTTACACCTACCCGAACATATACCGCATCAGCAATTGATAATGAAGCCGGAATCACAATATTCATTGTAAGTGGCTGATTAATATTTGGAATAGCCGAAGCAGCAATTGTAGTAACAGCACTTTGATTAGCATCAGCCCTACTCCTCWTAATCTGGTTAATTTATAATTGCCATCAAAAAGTAAGGCAGAAAAAGTACCATCTTGTGCAACATAAACTGGAATTTTTGTAAAGAAATCATAGCCGTGTTGCCATAATTCCAGCTGTACGCCATTTGATCTGACGCCAATGGCCTGACCTTCATACACCACCCTACCTGTAAGTAATGATTTTGGTGCGGTGTAATTATCTTTCTTACATCCTGCAATCCCTGCTGCAAGGATAAACAACAATGAATATATATATGCTTTCATTTTCATAACCTGATTAATTAAATGGATTTTGAACAATTTTAGGATTGTTGTTTATTACATTCTGATCAAAAGATGAGTAGTAATTAAAAATTTGAAAAAACCTTGGCGATCTAAATCTGGGAGCTGTCATTTTAACAAATATATATTTCCCATCGCGGGCTGCATCTCCAGGACGAATTACGCGGTATGGATATAAGGCTGATACTACTGCATCAGGACTATCTGAATTACCGGTCCAAACTTTATCTGCCTGTCTCCAGCGCTTTAAATCCCATAAACGATGATCCTCAAACGCCAATTCGTTTCTACGCTCATTTCTGATTTTACTAATGGTTAAGGTTGCGCTTGTCAGGCTATTTGCACCGAAACCAGCACGCTGCCGAATTAAATTTGCATAGGTTAAGGCATCGTTTGTTTGTCCGAGTTCAAATGCGGCTTCAGACGCATTCAGATATATCTCTCCTAAACGGAACCATACCCACCAAACGTCACTTTGAATCCCCCTTGTAGAGGCTCCGCCATTTGCATCTATATACTTGCGAAGATAGAAGCCTGTGTTTGATACCTCTTGTATAGACCGATGAGGGCCAGAAGCAGCTATTAGTGGTTTGTTATCTGTATAGTTTGTTCCAAGATCAGGGCCTTCAACTGTTTGATATGAATTTGTTGCAGCATTCCATACCATAACGCCAGCCTGCATATCAACTGTTAAACCTTTAAATGGTGCGCCGGGGAAAATTATTGTTCCATATAGCCTTGCATCTTTACCGGCAAATATATCGGTGGTATGATCATAATAGATATAATCAGTGTTGCCGGCATTTCTGGTTTTAAGTTTCCCCTCGGACCCATCGAGATATTCATAATTTTCCACCAGATTTAATGAAGGCGTAATGTTGGACGAACTTAAGTTGTCTTCTCGTATGCCCCGGGCAATGTTATCGTACGTAAATCCGTGTTTTTTAGCTTTAGTTGTCAGGAAATCACGTACAAAGATCACCTCTGGATTATTTGTTTTCTTTACAACAGCTTCATAAAAGTTCTCGCCCAGATTCGGGTTGCTTGTGTATAAGGCATATGGACCTGCTATGACTTCCTTAGAAGCTTCTAATGATTTTTGAAAGTATTCATCAGCTCTGGATGCTGGTATACCCACCTCTCCTCCGGTTGTAGTTATAGTTGGGGTTAGCAAGGCATTATATTTGGCAATTGAGCCAGCATATAACATGGCTCTGCTTTTCAGTGCCATGCATGTGTATTTATTTGCCCTCCCTTTACTGCCATCATTAGCGATATCATTTTTAACTGCATCAAGCTCAGAAGCAATGAAATCATATACTTCTGCTTCTTTTGCACGGGGTTGTTGCAGGTAGGTAGGATCTCCTTCAAAATTGTAGATTAATTGAGTGGTAATTAATGGTACCCCTCCCATCCTTTTTACCATTTCGAAATAAAGATAAGCTCTGATAAATCTGAATTCTGCTTTCAATTGGGTTCTTTGAACCTCACTAAGCGTTGCAGCACCAAATTTATCTACATTCTCTATAGCTAGATTTAGATCTCGAACAAAGCCATAATCGTATAGCCTCCAACGGCCTCTGTCGTAGCTCACAATATTATTCCGTCCCTCTTCATTGGAAAATCCCGACCACATAGCATCATCATAATCAGCCATATTTCTCCATTGTGAACCTGCCTGATCGGTTAAACCCATGTCAGTAGGAATCCGGTTATAATAATTTGCAAGTAGTCCTATTATTAGTTTTGGATCTTTCCATAATTGATCGTCAGTGACAATCGTAGTTGGCTCCCTTTCCAAGAAATTCTTTTTACAGGAGCTAAAACTTAGCAGGAGAACTAAGCTGAATATTATATATTTTGATATGTTTTTCATGATGCTATAGTGTTAAATTAAGCCCTAGTGTATAGATCTTTTGTTGAGGATAAACCAATCCATTACCCGCTGAAATCTCAGGATCAATTTCATATTCCTTTACATTGTCGAAAGAAAACAGATTTGAGCCATTAACATAGATTCTTAAGGCGGAGATATTTACCTTTTGCAATAGGGTTTTTGAGAAAGAATAACCCAATTCCAGGTTTTTCAGCCTCAGATAACGAATATTGGTCGTCCAGAAATCATTTCGGTTATTGCCACTAAGCGGACTGGTAAACACAGATAGTCCAGTGTTGTCCTTCCTTAATGCAGGATATGTTCCTGGGATCCATTGACTATTAGGGTTATATGGATCTGCTCTGTGCCAGCGATCTGTTAGCATATAAGCAGGTGAGTTTCCATTATTTTGAAATGGAAATTTCAATTCCCAATCTCTAAAGTAGGTCTGCATCCCCGCGCCCATCAGATCAAATGCAAGTGAAATACCTTTCCAGGTAACCCGGCCATTTATGCCGTAATTAAAATAAGGCAAAGCCCCTTCTGCATACCCAATTGGTTTTATGTCCATGGCGTTGATAATTCCATCACCATTTAAATCCTCATAAATTAAATCACCGGGTAAAAGCGTTCTGTTACCTTGTCCGTCTATGTTAACCGGGTAGTCATTAATTTGTTGTTCAGATTGGAACCTTCCTAAAATATGATGGCCCCAGTTCACATTTTGCCAACGGCCAGTTCTATCATTTCTGTACTGATCGTAAGAATTTCCAAAACGTGGTTTGTATATATAATCATCTTTAGTTCTGCCGAATGTTGCATTACCGCCGATTGAAAAATCCACCTTACCAATTGAGCTACTATAGGTAATTAAACCATCAAATCCCTGTGTAACATCTGAATTTAAATTTTCTGGTGGCAAACTATACCCTACCTCGTTTGGCAATACTACATCATAGCGTGGCGCAGGAAAGCCAGAACGTTTACGCCTGAATAGATCAAACTGTCCTGTGAAATGTTTGAATATGGTAAAGTCCACACCTACGTTCKATGTTTTATTGGTTAACCATGAAATAACGGTAGTAGGCAATCCTCTTGGTGCTACACCATTATAAAACGTACCATCAAATACAGCATTTCCGGCATTAACATTATACCCGCCCAAATACGCAAAAGGATTTGGCGAATAATAATTACCACCACCATCTTGTAAAGATGTTCCGGTTTCGCCATAAGAGGCTCTGAATTTTAAGTCATTAATGCTTTTAGAAAAGATCTTCTTAAAAAAACCTTCTTCCGAAATACGCCAGCCTACAGACACGCCAGGAAAAAATCCGAAACGACTGCCAGAACGATAAAGAAATGAACCATCATATCTGCCAACGGCTTCAATAAGGTATTTTTTCTTATAATCGTAATTTAACCTCATGGCATATCCTTCAAAAGCCTCTTCATAATGTGAATCACCTATGTAATCCAAATCAGCAAATACCTGTGTAGGAATAATATTGTTTGGCGGAACAGAGTGTAATGCCATCATATCTGCCAACGGCTTCAATAAGGTATTTTTTCTTATAATCGTAATTTAACCTCATGGCATATCCTTCAAAAGCCTCTTCATAATGTGAATCACCTATGTAATCCAAATCAGCAAATACCTGTGTAGGAATAATATTGTTTGGCGGAACAGAGTGTAATGC